>NZ_JBHIPT010000055.1:0-26823 GCF_042196205.1 Bartonella sp. AP21QHHD
AAAAAAGATTATTTTACATTCTTTTGAATAAAAAGGCAGAGATTCTTTGAAGTTAAGAAAGCGCATTTTCGCATCAAGGGTTTTATGTGCGAGATTGTGTCTTTTCATTTCTCCCAGATCATTGCACAATTGTTGTATGGCTTGCTTTTTTTGCGTTGTACTCTTTTTCAAGTCTTGAGAGAGTTTAAAAGATAACCTCATATGCTTGATCAACCGGTAAGGAAGCCGGATCATAACCATAAACATTACAATGGCAATGATGGTGAACCCTAAAAAAACCAAAAATTTTATAACAATAGTCACGTGTTTCCCCTATCGCATTGATGTGAAATCATCATTTTTATTCTCTTCTCAAGCAACCATTTCTAATTTCTTTATTGTTTTTTTCACGCCATAATGAAGGAGACTATGGAAGATTAAAATGACAGGTAAAGCGACAACAATACACGCACAAAACCAAAACAGCAGCTGCATGCCAAAACCGCCAACCTTAAACAATAGAGGCATATAATTGTGTAAAAAAATCACAGATTTTGGAAGAAAAGCAAAAAAAGCGAGCAAAACTGCGAAAACCACAATCACAATGAAAGCTAGAAAAAAGATGATACAATAATCTTTTCTTGAAAGTTCCAAAGATTCTTGAAAAGAAAGGGGGCTGAACTTTATTGCACAAACTGTATTTTGTCCTATGCTGACTTTCTGATTATGCCCCAAATTCTGCAATGCACCCTTTTTTAATTTCCGCCGCATCCCACACAACAATATTGTCCGTTTTATCAAAGAATAATAAAGTACCAAGATTGTCATCAGAGTAGAAAAAAGTATCATGATCTCCCCGAGAAACATGACAGTACTCCACCATACTGTGGTCAAAATTACAAAAGTACTTATAAAAGAAGCAGCCACTTGTTTCCCTATTGTGTTTTGTTGAGAGATTGGTTGTCTAGCTGTTGCTGCTCTGGCAATGTATCCCACAGCTTCATCATTTCCTTCACCTCCCGTTTAGAGATAGCGTTAAAGACAAAAAAGAGTGGAAAGAGCACCACAAGAACACCAAAAATCATTTGCGGCAAGAGACATAAAAAAGCCCAAACACTATTCCATCCTGCGTCACGAAAAAACACGATTGCAGGATTATTTTCAAAAGGCTGTTTCAAGATCTCCTTAATCATTTTTCGAAGATCTCCTTGTTCCATTTGTCCCAGTGCTTGAAACTGTTCTTTGGATATAACGTGAAAAAACTCCAAAGGATTCATATAGACAGTCGCGGCAAAAAGCACCAACAAGAGGATAGCCAAACACAAAATGATGACGTAATCTTTTCTTGAGAGAGCCGTCCATTTTTTGAAAACCGCACACTGATTTAACACGGGCTGTGACGCAAAAGCCGTATTTCCCTTATGGGCAGATTGGTGTTGTGATTTATCTTCGATCATACGGATATTTTCTCACTTCTAACATGCCCACTCACTCTTTGAGAACATGCAACCAGCAAAACCGGTTTATCTAGCACTCTTTTCACCATGAAACACGCGCTATAAGCCCCTTTAAGTCTATTTTTAAAATTTCTCATACGTGACAACATACAATCCCTAAACCTTACAAGCACAAATGCCATTGTATCCTCTTATCTATTACCCACACTTCAAAAGACAATGTTTCACAAAACTCAACAAGCAAAAATATTCAATCTAAGAAATATCTGATGTGTAAAGTTTACAAACAATACACTGATTTATAATAATTTATTGTTTTTCATATTAAATGAGAACCCTAAATACCGTAGGATTGTCTTATTCCAAACCTATTCCATATTAAATCAACCCAAACCATGTCTCTTGCGCGTTACAAGCAGAAAGAGCCGTATAGAGTAAAACATTAAGAAAGGATGATAAATGCCTCTAAGGAAGCGTCTCAAATACCAAGAGCTGTCCGCAACCATGAGAGCTGGCAAAATGTGTGATGCTACGGACTTTCTTCTTTACAAGCGTAAAAATGGAAGTGTGCAATAGATTTTATATTATTCAAACTTTGTATGGATTTCATTGGGGACTTTATCGTTATACCCTTCATGAGCACCCTTGCAAAATGGGCAAAAGAGAGCCCTAAGACATGGCTCTTTAAAAAGCAACACAAAACAAAGTCAAACAAGCAATCGATTATCCAGTATAAAAAACGTGCGACAAACAACCTTAATCCTCATTTGAAAGCTTCTTAATCAAAAAGGCTTCATTTTAAAAATTCTTCATTAAAGATGAAATATCTCACAGCCCCTACATTTGTATAGCCCCTACATTCATCAAGGCATCTCTTATAAAAGCATCTTTTTATAAAGGCATTTTCTTCTTATAAAAACAGCCTCTTTCGATAATGCATTCCGTCCTTTAAACGACATCCCCTCGTTTTATAATAAGATCCATTAAAACGGAGATTTTTATACTCTATAAAGGATACTTATAAAGGATACACCAAACAAAATAGCGAGATCATTCACAGTTTATTTTAAGCCGATAAACGATATTTTATTTGAAAATATAGGGCATCTTATGCTATTATAATAGAATGCGGAGGTTTGCTTTTTGCCGCTCTCTGCCACTCAACAGAAGACAATATATCTCCTATAAAGGATAAAAGTATGCTTAACAGCGTGATGTATATCAAATATCTTGGGAAAGCGCCCAACAACAAAAAAATAAGAGAACCCAAATAAAAAGCTTCCAACTTAAGAAAACAATGACCTTTCAAAAGTGGAATTGAAAAATTTCCACAAAGCGCTCGTGAAAAAAGAGACAAATAATCCCATTAGAAAAAACTTCCTATTAGAAAGACGATGACATGCCCTTGAAATCCATTGTTATTTTTTCATTCACATTTGACAAAAATTTTCCTTCAATCTCTCAAGAACAGTTAAGAAATATTTAAAAAGCAAATAATCCGCTAGCAATAAAAAAATAAGCATGACAGGGGCGGAAGATAAGACTGATAGGGATAAGATAAAAAAGGTAAGAAACCACCTTAAAGATGATTTTTTCGCCCCACACCGTTGCTTTTCTTTGCATTTAAAACGCCTTTAGTATCGTTTGTTTTTTGATCTGCAACGGCTGATATTTCCCAGTATTTGCTCACTCCCCCAGTATTTTCCCCCTTTTAAGTATTTGCTCCCTTTTAAGTATTTGCTCCCCCCAATATTTGCTCCCCCCAATATTTGCGCCAAGTGCTTTTTACATCACTGTCCCCCATCAACAGACAGTTTCTTTTTCATTCAAATGGTTAAGTTCATGAAAATACGTAAAAAACGCGGTAGATCGAAAATAACAGGAAAGCGAGAGCCCAATAGCTGTATTTCACGTGCCCAAAATTCCAGCGAATCTGCGCTTCAATCTGCGATTGAAATGCGTGCAAAACACTTTGGTTTAAGCTTCGAAGAAGCGAAAAATCCGCTTGTCGGAACCTATATTGGGCGTCTTTGTTTGCTTGGCTATAAAGAGGCTTCATCAGGCATCAGTAAAGAGCAATATGACACGGCGCAACAATACTTGCAAATTAGAAACGACTATTTATGTGCAAAAGGTTTACCAAACGGTTATTATGATGGTTTTACGCACAGCGCATCAGATGAGAAAGCAAAAAAGCAATGGGTCCAAAGAGCAACGGAACACTATGAAGCTATGCAAGAAGCGATTAAAGAAGCACAATATCTACATCGTCAACACAACTTTCATGCGGCATTACACTATCTTGTTATAGAAGATCAACCGCTGCCTAATCTTGTTGGTTCGTTGCGTATTATTCTTGATGCCCTTTATAAACATTTTGACAGTTCTACCCAAAAGAGCCTTGGCTAAAACACTCATCATTTCCTCCCCCTCACAGGATAAAGATTCTCCCCCTCCTTTTATAACATGCCTCTTTATAACCAGCGCCTTTATAAAGTCCCCCTTTGGCAAGTGACACTTGAGATCCACTGAGCATGCCCTTTCATAGAATTTCATGGGTTAACAAGCTTAAAAATATCCACCACGCCCTTTAAAAAAATACTTCAACTGTCAAAGAGACTTAACCTTATACCTACCAGTGCCTCACTTAATCCATGCCTCAAAGGACAATATTTCACGGCATATTCACGGCATGGACAGGATAAATATTGCCCCCTCTTTAAAAAACAGCAACATTCTTCCCTCTACCCCCATTGTAACAAACCACCCTCATCATACACTTCACCCAATATCGCGACATCCTTAGCTCTTCAGACAATTCATTATCGTCATTTTACGTCTTTTCTTGTACAATTCCATATGGCTTTCCTGATCTTATGACGGACAAAAACTATGGCTTTTATTTCAGCATAATCTGGGTTTCTCATTCAAGACTAAATAACGATAAAATATCCACTATAAATAAATAGCTTATCATTAAAACAACCCGTTGATTTTTGACACAATTAAAAGCATCATCCCTTAAACGAAAGAAAAAGCCCCTACCAACAATCTCCTCCCTCATCAACAACTGCACCGATAACCCTCCCCCCATCACATCACCACTAATACGACAGCCAGCATAGCCCCAATCACCCCCACAAATCGCCAACACCTAAAGCTTTGCCCCGCAACACCTTCCAACCACCACCTTCCCAATTCCATCAATAAAATACCACGGATTTCAAAACCACAATTCTCCCTTCATCTTGTCCCCTCCTTTCTCAAAGGAGAAAATGTTTTTTGCCACATCAAAAACTTTTCCATTAAAACAAGATATTTTGCTGCATAGCCAATGAATGAGCTTTTTTCTGTAGATTTTTCCCGCGATAAAGGAGGAAAAATAATCGTTTTGCGGTTGACAGAATATGAAAAATCGTATTTAATGATGGGTGCGGTAAGGGGTTTTCTGCGTCCAGATTTCATCATAAAATTTTCGCATTATCATAGACTGTTATAAAACAGTGTGTTTCGCGACAATGTTTAAAACTTTACGGTTTGAAGGTATCTTTCGTCCTTTTCTGACTGTTTTCTTTTGCATTACACAATTTGCATCACCAACAGCCCCATAATTTTGAGATTTTCAAAACAAGTGGTATTCAATAAGGGCTCCCAATAGAACGCCCTAATAATCCCCCCATAAAATACCAATATCATACATCACAGCAATGATGAGCAATACACGCATAAAAATATGAAAACGGCATTATTATGCTCTCATCGCCTCACCTTTCAAGATGCAAAGGCTTGTTTTTCAAAACATTGTTTAGCCAGAATTGAAGAAGATAGTATCACTTATCGATCATCAACATAGAGGCTAAGATTATGAAGCCACAAGATTCTCCCCCACCACATTCCTCACAAACCCCAGAAGGGGCCAGTGCACCTGAAGGGGCGCATGCAAATGCATCATTAGACACTCTTACTGCACATTTAGAACGGCTTAACATTGAAAAAATAAAAAACACCCCTTTTAATCGTGCGGAATTAAAAGATATTATTGCCGGTTTAGAAAAGCATAATGCCGATGGCAGTTGGATCAAAAATTATTATGATATTCTAGATCTTTACATGATGCCAGCCTTGGTCGATCAAGCAAATCGTAAATATCCAGAGATGAATCTCAAACTTACAAGCCCCCCTGACGGCTTTGCCCTTGCACTCAAAGAAACGCTCGAAAAGGGCATAAAATCTTCTAGGCTGATCGTTAACGCACAGGATAGGGGAATTCATTTTGCGGTTGTCGATCATCAAACCATTGATAATAAAACATCTTTGATCTTTTTTGAACCGACCTTACTGCGTGACACGCTTCCCGCATTACTTGCATTAAGGACGCGACAATCCATTGAACATCACCAATTTCCGAATATTCATTTTGCCATGGTAGAAATGGATATTCAACGAAGCTCCTCTGAATGTGGGATGTTCAGCTTAAGCCTTGCCAAAAAGCTTTATCTCGAAGCTCAAAAATTAGAAAGACTACACAAAGATAATATTAAGGGTGTGTTATGTGAACCAGACACGCCTTTACCTGCTGAAAAATTAGATCCATATCTTCCAGCTCGTTTATACAAACACGTGCAAGGCAGAAGACGTCTTGGGGAATATCTAAAAGCCAATCCAGAAGCAGCACAGGAGAAAGTAAACAAAAAAGGCGAAACCCTAAACGAGAGGTTTGAGAGAAGCTTGGTAGCAACAGAGACAAAAACTGTTTCTGTTTCACAACACAGAAAAAGAGCCACAGAATACAAATCTCTAATGATGTAATAAGCGTTTTGGCCATAGCCATATTCCACATCCACGAAGAATGAAGCTCTGTAGCTTTACGGTAAGGCATAAATTGCTGTTAGCAAATCTTCTTTTCCCTTTGAAAGAGGTAAAGAGGTATAGATGCAAACAGTAAGCAGCGTGATCTCTTAAAAGATAAAAAGATACCTTACCTTTGACTCTGAAAAGCGTGGGGTTTTGTCTTTCGTAATTTAAATAAAGATGATTTCATCTCTTTGTTTTTTCTAGCTAAAAATCTTTCCTGCAAACATTGTTTAGCCAAAATTGAAGAAATAATATCATTTATCGATCATCAATATAGAGGCTAAGATTATGAAGCCACAAGATTCTTCCCTCCCTCATTCCTCACAAACACCAGAAGAAACAAGTGCAAATGAATCTTTAGAAGACCTTATTGCACGTTTGATGCAAAGTTCCATCCAAACAGAAGAAGAACATGTTGCACCGAGTTCTGACGAATTAAAAGATATTATTACAGGCTTAGAGAGAGATCTTGTCACCGGCCGTTGGATTAACTCTTATTATGAAAACACAGATATTAGATTGATGCCGGCTCTCGTAGAATAAAGCAAACAGCAAATATCCAGACATGAATCTCAAATTGGCTCTTACAGCAGAAGAGTTTTCGCACGCACTAAAAGAAGTCGTTGAGAGCGACGCAAAATCTGCCCGATTTATAGTCAATTCGGGAAGCAAAATCCACTTTGCCGTCCTTGATTATAAAAAAGTTGATGACAAAATCTCTTTGATTATGCTTGAACCTACAACATTTCAGAATATCACAGCTTGCAAACTAGGGATAAAAATAAATCAAACCCTTCAATGTCTTCAACTGCCTCCTTATTCTTTTACCACGGCAGAAATGGATATTCAGCGAAGCTCTTCTGAATGTGGGATGTTCAGCTTAAGCCTTGCCAAAAAGCTTCATCTTGAATCTGATAAATTAGCAAGATTGCACAAAGATAATGTTAAGGGTGTATTATGTGAACCCAATTCATCTGTATCTGCTGAAAAGTTAGATTCCTATCTTCCAACCACTTTTTATAAACACACACAAGGAAGAAGACGTCTAGAACACTATTTAAAAGCCAATCCCGATGCTGAACATGAAACAGTCAACAAAAAAGGCGAAACCCTGAGGGAGAGATTTGAAAAAAACTTAAGAGAAACAGAAGGAAAAACTGTTTCCGTTTCCTCCCACCAAAAAAGGCTCACTGAATACAAATCTTTAACGATGTAATTGAGGCTTTTTCCATATTCCTATTCATCAAAGAACGAAGAGAGGCTGCTTTACGGCTAAGATTTCTCTAAGCAAACCAGCTTTTGCGCTCATAAAACAAAAATAGCAAACAACTTTCCTCTTAAAGGGAAAGCACCATTGTCCTATAAAAACCAGCCCCTCTTAAAATTGTATCAAAATTCCACAGCTCTTGTTAGCCCAAAGCTCTGTGTAACAATGAGACTCTTTGGATAAGCAAAACGCTTGATACATAAAATATTTAATGCTTTCGTCTTCAGTAAAAGCATATGTCTTGTTTTTCTGAGAGTATCCACTTCGTATCTCAAGCCCCCCACATCAATGCCATACGACGAACACAACCGCAATAGATCACGCTTATCGTGCATCAACCCAACAGCTTCCCGCACCCCAAGAAGGCTCCATCAAAAACACCAGGACAAGCTCTTAAAATCAACAACCTCTCTTAACGGAAACACCAGCCCAACCATTATCCCTCTTGGCCAACCATTATCCCACTTGCCCAACCATTATCCCTCTTGCCCAACTATTATCCCTCTTGCCCAACTATTACTCCTCTTGCCCAACCATTATTCCACTTGCCCAGCCATTACCCCACTTGGCCAACCATTCCCCATTCCCTAAGATGTCACAACCAACCTTTTGATTTCATAAAAGTTTCACATCTCTTCTGTTTTTGAAGCGTGAAAAAATTCATTTTTAATCTGTCAACCAGCCTCACGTTACCGTGAGGCTTTATTTTATGGAGAAGCAAATGAGAAAAATATCAGCAGCAGGGCTTGCACTCATTAAACAATGGGAAGGATTGCGTTTACATGCCCATAAAGATGCCATCGGGGTGTGGACAATTGGCTATGGTCATACCAGCACGGCTGGCAAACCGTTCGTTCACAAGGGCATGATCATTACTGAAAAACAAGCAGAAGAAGTTCTTTCTCAAGATTTAAGACAATTTGAAAATACCGTTGAAAAACATGTGACGGTTTCTTTAACGGATGAACAATTCGCCGCGCTCGTATCGTTTTGCTATAATATAGGAACATCGGCTTTTTGTAATTCGACCCTGCTCAAAAAACTCAATAATGGCGAATATGAAGCCGTCCCTGCTGAGTTACAAAAGTGGACTAAAGCAGGAGGAAAACGTCTTCACGGTTTAGTGCACCGTCGTGCAGCAGAATCGGGATTATGGGCAAAAGGAGCTTATGTTTCTTCCAACTACCAAACTGTAGAAACGCAAGCTCCAATGGGATTTTTCAAAGCAGAAGCGCTTACACCGATTATTGGTTCTTTTTCTGGACTTGGGGGCTTATTGGCAGGCAATGGTCCCATCCAATGGGCATTAGCAACCATTATGGTTTTAGCCGCCTGCGTTGGCATTTTCTTTGTGGCAAAACGGTTTCGGGAGCAGAGCTTATGATGTGGTGGTTGAAAAAAAATCTGATGATAACAGGAGCGGCTCTGACCGCTTTTTTTATCGCTTTAGCAAAAGCTTTCACTCTTGGAAAGAAAGTTGAACAACAAAAGCAAATAGAAAAAACGCTAAAGTCATCAACAACACGGCTAGAGGTGGAAAATGAAATTAATCAAAAAAGTGATGCTGATGTACGCGCTTCTCTTACTCACTGGTTGCGCGATAAAAACAATCAATGAGCCTTTTTCTTGCGTTGGTTGGATGCCCATTTATTTAGACAAAAAAGATCTCAATATCATCAGTTCAAATCTCGCAAGAGATATTTTAAAGCATAACAAACAAGGGGAAGGCTTGTGTGGGTGGAAACATGGCTAGAAAAAAAACAGAAAAACAAACAGAGCTTACAGAAAAGGAAAAAGAAATCCTACAAGAAATCATCACAACGTATAAAAGTGTAAAAATGATGTCACGCTATACGAAGTGGATTATATTCATCATTTTCTTATTAGCACTTGATTTTTCACGGATCATAGATGTGCTGGGAAGTATTTTTACACAAAAATCGAATATTCAGCTCTAAAATAAATAAAAAACGTGAGACGTGTTAAATCTTTTAAAAAGATAAAAAGCCATTCGTTATTTTTTGAAAACATGGAGATTTTATTGATGATTTTTTCATGTCTCACGAGAATTTTTTACACGCCTCATAAACGTCGTGCTCTTCACAAACGCTTTCATGAAATGAATTTAGGGGTATGAAGAGAGATTTTTAACCAACGCGTAAATCAGCAACTTTGGTAACATAAGAAAAGGATCATACCAACATACATTTTTTTAATAATCTATTGATATCAAAATGATTTTATACTCTTCATAAATAGCATTGCCAAGAATTTGTATTAAAAGATATTTCTTTTAAAGAAGTGCATAAACAAGCAATGTAATGGTAGCCTTACATAAAGCCTCTCATCTTTACGTTGAATAAAAAAGCAAGCCGGCTCCTCCCACCCTCTCAATTCCCACCCCCAATTCCCTTATGTCCTATGCATAAAGGTCAAGTTGAAGAGAATATATGGAAAATCCTTGGCTCGAAAATATGAAAAGAAAGCATGAGGCTACAACAGAATTTCGCGTGCCTTTATCATCAGAAGCATTAAAAATTCTAACACAAGCGCGCCTATTGTCTCGTCATGATTTTTTCGGCTACCTGTCATGGTCCCCTTAGCTCAAAAATTGCTCCCCACTTAAGAATTTTCTGTCACAATATAGGCAACAAACAGAACTTGAGTATAACAACATGGGTTTGGCTCCAGTTTAGGTGATGAGCTTACCGAAAAAAAGATGAGAGCAAGGCGAAAAATTAGCTTTTATCTTTAAGCTTCTCAAATGGAGCAGTCTCCTCATTCCAAAAACTACCCAAACAGAAAAATGCTTGTCCCAGTATATAAAAGCCCTTTAACAGAGCAAACCCTTATTTTCTTCATACAAAAGCTTGAAATACCAGCATCTTATTCATAAAAAACAAACCAGCCCCATCATGCTCTTTTCAACTCTGTCTTTCCAACGCTCAATAGGTACTAACTCTTAACTACTGACTCTTCTTAACTACTGACTTTTAATGATTACATTGGTTCATAAAAACCGTAGTGACCTCTCACCCTATGAAGCACAAACACAGGATTTTTTAACGGGGCATGCATAAACCTGAAATGAAAAAACAGAACTGCATTAGGAATAAATGATTATAAATCAAATAGTTATATTTTTATTAGCACAATATTTTCAAAGGAAACCACGATCCCCGCACAATAGAAACATTTCATAAAAACAAGAGAAAAAGCCAAGAACCGAGAATGAGATTCATTCACAATAACGGTAGATCAACCAGTGGAGAATAGAACAATCCTATAAGATAAAGAAACTGTCATAAAAGGAAAAACTGTATGAAACGTGAAAAAGCATAAAAAAAACGGGCACAGAAGACCCGTTTCTTTATTATTTCTATGGAAAAGAGCTTAGAAATCCATTCCACCCATTCCGCCCATTCCACCAGCAGGCATCGGAGGCATTGGTGTATCTTTCTTTGGAACTTCAGCAACCATTGCTTCTGTTGTGATCAGAAGGCTCGCAATTGAAGCCGCATTCTGAAGAGCAGAACGCACAACTTTCACAGGATCAACAATTCCCAAAGCAATCAAATCACCGAATTCACCAGTTGCGGTATTGTAACCATAAGTGTCAGCATTATTTTCCAGCACTTTTCCCACAATAATAGCAGCTTCTTCACCAGCATTGCTTGCAATCTGGCGCGCTGGTGCTTGTAGAGCACGACGAACGATACTAATACCAGCTTCTTGGTCAGGATTACTTCCCTTAACGGTCAACGCATTTGCTGCACGCAACAATGCGGTACCACCACCAGCAACAATACCTTCTTCAACAGCAGCACGTGTTGCATTCAAAGCATCATCAACACGGTCTTTCTTTTCTTTCACTTCAACTTCTGTTGCACCACCCACACGGATAACAGCAACACCACCAGCGAGTTTAGCAAGTCTTTCTTGCAATTTTTCACGGTCATAGTCAGAAGTTGTTTCTTCAATCTGAGCCTTGATTTGATTGACGCGAGCAGTAATTTCGCTCTTTTGTCCAGCACCATCAATAATGGTGGTGTTTTCTTTAGAAATATTCACTTTCTTTGCACGTCCAAGCATATCCAAAGTGACATTTTCAAGTTTAATGCCCACATCTTCAGAAATAACCTGTCCGGATGTCAAGATAGCGATATCCTCTAACATTGCTTTACGACGGTCACCAAATCCAGGAGCTTTTACAGCAGCAATTTTCAAACCACCACGCAATTTGTTGACAACGAGCGTTGCCAAAGCTTCACCTTCCACATCTTCAGCGATAATGAGAAGTGGTTTTCCAGACTGAACAACAGCTTCAAGTACAGGAAGAAGAGATTGCAAATTAGACAATTTCTTTTCGTGAATGAGAATGTAAGGATCATCAAGATCAGCGACCATTTTCTCAGCATTTGTGACAAAATAAGGGGAAAGATACCCACGGTCAAATTGCATTCCTTCAACGACTTCTAATTCCGTTTCAGCGGTTTTAGCTTCTTCCACAGTAATGACGCCTTCATTGCCCACTTTTTCCATAGCATCAGCGATCATTTTACCGATTTCAGCAGCGCCATTAGCGGAAATTGTTCCCACCTGTGCAATTTCTGCTGAAGTTTGGATTTTTTTTGCTTTTTTGAAGAGGTTTGCCACCACTTCTTCAACAGCAGCATCAATCCCACGTTTAAGATCCATTGGGTTCATGCCCGCAGCAACAGCTTTAACACCTTCTTGCACAATAGCTTGTCCTAAAACAGTTGCTGTTGTTGTTCCATCACCAGCAATATCATTGGTTTTAGAAGCAACTTCGCGCAACATTTGTGCACCCATATTTTCGAACTTATCTTCCAGTTCGATTTCCTTTGCAACGGATACACCATCTTTTGTGATGCGAGGCGCACCGAATGATTTATCAATCACCACATTGCGACCTTTAGGGCCGAGTGTCACCTTAACAGCATTAGCAAGGATGTCGACACCGCGCAACAAACGCTCACGCGCTTCACGGCCAAATTTGACTTCTTTAGCAGCCATTTAATTTCTCCTTGGAGTTTTCTCAAAATAGTACACAATGAAAAATTAAGCGCTTCAATTAGCCCATAATTCCCATAATGTCAGATTCTTTCATAATGAGGAGGTCTTCCCCATTAATCTTGACTTCAGTTCCAGACCATTTTCCAAACAAAATACGATCTCCTGTTTTGACTTCTAAAGGCACGCGCTTTCCGTTATCATCGAGAGCGCCATTGCCAACAGCAATCACTTCGCCTTCTTGGGGTTTTTCTTTTGCTGTATCAGGGATGATAATCCCACCAGCCGTTTTATTTTCAGATTCAACCCGACGGACAACGACACGGTCGTGAAGTGGGCGGAATTGTATATTAGCCATGTTTTAAATCCTTAAAACTGAACATAATTGAATTAATCTTAAAAGTTCTTGCTAGCACTCTCAAATTACGAGTGCTAGCATGTGTTAGATATAAAATCGGCATCTCTCAATGTCAAGAATAGCCATAAAAATAATTTCTCTAAATGAAGCTTCAAAGTCTTGCCTCTTATTGCACTTTCGCGTTATCTATCTTTTTTGAGAACCCGTGAACAAAAAAGGATCTTATCATGGTTGAAACACGTCAGGAAACGGATAGCTTTGGAACGATTTCGGTACGTCAAGATCGTTATTGGGGCGCACAAACTGAACGTTCTCTGCATAATTTTAATATTGGCAGTGAAAAGCAGCCTCTTGCCATCATCTATGCCTTAGTCCTTGTCAAAAAAGCAGCAGCGATTGTAAATATGGGCAAAGGAAAACTACCAGAAAATATTGGAAAAGCAATTATTGCCGCCGCTGATGAAGTGCTTGCTGGCGATTTTGATACGCATTTTCCACTGTCCGTCTGGCAAACAGGTTCTGGCACACAAAGCAATATGAATGTCAATGAAGTCATTGCTAATCGTGCTAGTAAGATTTTGGGAGGAAAACTTGGAAGCAAAAAACCAGTTCATCCCAATGACCATGTCAATATGAGCCAATCATCGAACGATTCCTTTCCCACGGCGCTTCACATTGCCACCACGTTGCAAACACGCCAACACTTACTGCCAATCCTTGAAGCTCTTATTGCGACATTAAAACAAAAAGAGCAAGAATTTGCAGATATCATTAAAATCGGCCGCACCCATACGCAAGATGCAACCCCTTTAACCTTAGGGCAAGAATTTTCAGGCTATCGTGCCGCATTAGAAGCCAATCTTCAGCGTATTGAAAATGCTCTAACCGATGTCCAAATGCTTGCTCAAGGTGGTACGGCTGTTGGCACAGGGCTGAATGCGCCAAAAGGTTTTGACGTTGCTTTTGCGCAAACAATGAGCACTCTCACAGGAATAACATTCCAAACTGCCAGCAATAAATTTGAAGCACTTGCCCATCATGGCGCCCTTGCGCATTTCCACGGAAGCTTGAATGCTCTCGCTGCTGATCTGTTTAAAATTGCCAATGACATTCGGTTTTTAGGCTCTGGTCCACGTTCCGGTTTAGGGGAACTCAGTCTTCCTGAAAATGAACCCGGATCTTCTATTATGCCCGGCAAAGTCAACCCCACGCAATGTGAAGCCTTAACCATGGTCGCATGCCAAGTTTTTGGTAATCACACCAGCGTAACCTTTGCCGCAAGCCAAGGACATTTTGAACTCAACGTTTATAAACCTGTTATTGGCTATAACGTTTTACAATCAATTACCCTTCTTGGTGATTGCATGCGTTCTTTTGATATGCATTGCATTCAAGGATTACGGGCCAATCGTGTTCATATTCACTCACTCATGGAGCGCTCACTCATGTTAGTCACAGCTCTTGCACCAGAAATTGGCTATGAAAAAGCTGCTGAAATTGCCAAAGCAGCGCATAAAAATGATACAACTTTGCGCACCGAAGCATTAAAAGCAGGTGTTTTTGTAGAGGATTATGACCGATTAGTTGATCCTAAAAAGATGATTGCTCCCCAATAAACAACCCACTAAAAAAGATGCAAACATCTTAAAACAAATCTTTCTGTCAAAAGATCGGGGTGTTTACACCCCGATGATGACCGATAACAATTACCCACAGCGTTCATTTTAGGCTCTGAGCCGCATTTATGCTATGGGTGTTTTTGTTGCTTATATTGTACTTAAAAGGCACAACGGTTTTGGAAAGGCATGGATAGTCATAGCTCAACACCCAATGGCTATACTGGCAGAAAGTGATTTAAATGGATATGACCTTAAGGTGTTTTTCATTCTAGCTTCGCGTTTTGATTTTGAAAATCTATTAGCTATCAACCAAACAGAATAAGCTCAAAAAAATCGGTATTAATAGACATAATTTCAATCGAAGTATAAAAAGATTAATGAATTCATCGTAGTTACGCTTTACAATGTTATCATTATTGATAACATTGGGTAGATAACTCTTATCTCAATGAGATAATGTGTTTATTTATAATGATAATCTAGCGTTATCCATATTGAATGAGAATCCTAAAGACCGTAAGATTTTCTCATTTTAAATCGGTCCCATGTTGCATCAATCAAAATCACTGACTTGCACATCACAAACGCAATGAATATGTGAATAGAAATTGTATCCGATAAGAACTACAAACGCCTCTAATGAACCACCTCAAGTGCCAAGGACTGTCACAACGGACAAAGGGACCTATCACAACATTGTGGAGAGGACTGTCACAACAACCCCACGAACTGGCAAATATAGTAATGGTACCGGCGTGCTCCTTTATGAAGCGTAAAAGAGATGCTCAATAGATTTATTATTATACCATTCACAATCGCTGTCATGAAATGGGTTTAGGAACATTGAGAAATGTCTCTTTTATGAAGCGTGAAGATGGGAGTGCTCAATAGATTTATTATTATATCATTCACAATCGCTGTCATGAAATGGGTTTAGGAACATTGAAAAATGTCTCTTTTATGAAGCGTGAAGATGGGGGTGCTCAATAGAGGAACAGCTGTTGGAACAAAATTCAATGCACCGAAAGGTTTTGACCTTTGCTGAAACAATCAGCTCTCTAACGGGGATATCCTTGACAGCTCGCAAGAAATTGGAGGCATTTGCCCATTATAGCGCCCTCACCCATTTCCACAAAAACCTGAATGGCACGCGCTAATCTCTTTAAAATCGCCAACGACTTTCAGTTTTTAGGCTCTCATCCACGTTCCTGCTTTAAGTGAACGGAACGGAGAGTTTATCCGTTTTACATGGCGTATAAGAAACCTCATGAGACTTGAGATTCTCGCACTTTACTCCTTCTTATTCTTCGTATTCCATTCAATCAATCAAAACTATTCGCTTGGATTATCATAAGCAAAAGTGGCATATAGATAAAAAAGAAATAAAGTCGCTCATCCCCTCAAGTGCTCAAAAGGCTATCGCAATACAAAGCTATGCAATATCAGAAACGAGCAAAGAATATGATGGTGCCAATATGCATTTTTTACGATCAATTGAATATGTAAGCACATTGATGTCAATCATAATGGATAATACATTTAATAACAAAAAGTGTTTTAATATATATAAAATAATGTTTTTTTAATAAGTAAAAAGCTTATTTACTATACTATAATTTTTTCTAAAACACAGAGAACACTGAAGGCGTATAAAAAAATCCTGAAAAATCAATATAAACCCAGCATAATAGCATGAAAACAAGTTTTAAGAACGCTTAAATATGGATAATTATAGAGTTTTTGAGTGTTTTAGTTTTCATAATGATATTAAGTATAGATTTTTTTAACCAATTTGTATATAATACGATTTGTATCTGAAATAAATTGGGGACGTTTTTATGAAAACAAAATGTTTAGTTGCACTCTCTATTTTCACCTTCATTACCGCTTCAACAGCGCAAGCAGCAGATACGGTAATCTTTAAGCAATCAGAACCGAAGGTTTCATTGCAAGATGTTTCATCGTCACGTATTTCACCGGTTACTGTTTCTGCGCCTTTTTCTTGGTCTGGTTTTTATTTTGGAGGACAAATTGGATATTTTTCCAATAAAAATACTCTAAATTACGCACAAGAAGCCAGAGACGGAAAATGGGCTTTGGTTGATAGAGATTTATCACCGAAACTATCAGGATTGAGAGCAGGTTTGTATGCAGGTTCTAATATTGATCTGGGAGATCTTGTTTTCAGTTTTGATACCGACATGGTCTGGTCTGGGAGGAAAAGCACCCAAACAGACAATGGAAAGAAAATTCTAGATGAATCAAACTCCATTAACATTGCCTTTAAAAAAGCTGGGATTCCTATCATAAAACCTGCAGCTCAGGGTGAAACGATATCCAACTATGGTGACATTGTTGTTAGCAGTGTAACATTGAAAGAAACGTGGTCTGGTGCCACGCGTGCGCGTATTGGTTTTGCTTCTCATCGTCTTATGCCTTATATTGCAGGGGGTATAGCCTATACACAGATGCAATATATCATGTCACTTTTATCAAAATCGCAAGAAGATTCGACAATTTTTGCTTCTGGCAATGTGTTAGATGAGACAAAAACAATGTTTGGTTACACTGTTGGTGGTGGTTTTGATCTTGCAATGACAGATAATATCATCATGCGTACAGAATATCGTTATTCAGATTTTTTTAAAAAGAAATTTGCAAACGATAACCTTAAAATCTCTTCTCAAACGCATGATGTTCGCTTTGGTATCGCTTATAAATTCTAAGTTTTGTAGAAAAATTGAACGATTAAAAAACCCTGTTAAAAACGGGGTTTTTTAATGCCCCTTTCCCCCTAAAAAGACGTAGATTCTAAAAACCTGTACTAAACTTTAAACAAATAGTCACGAAACAATAAAGCCTCTCCCTCTCTTAAAGCAAGCTCCTATCCTCTCTCCCCCTTTCATGTAATACATTTGGAATATAAAAGCTTTACCATCATACCATTGGGCGCCATCGTAAATAAATGAGAGCCGTTATTTAAGAGATATTTCTTTAAAATAAATATGGATATTGTGCATCAATTGCAGTTTTATAAGATAATGTTGACTTGGCCTCCCCGCTCTTAAAGGATAAAGATTCTGAAAACCCATTTTAAACACCCATTTTTAAACACCATGTCCGTTTATAAAAACACAAAAACCCTTGGGGACTCTTGGGGGATTTTAGCGGGTTTCTTTGGGCTCCTCCGCATGGAATGCCTTTAAACCTAAAGCAAGACAAACACATTTAAGAATATCCAACACACACCGAAAAAATACTGTAACGTTTCAAGGAAGTATGCCCTATATTACCACACTTCAAACAACAGTATTTTACCGCTATTGTATGCCAGAGTGGAAAGAGGATATTGCGGTTCTCTGTTTATGTAATTTCTGTAACGGGAAGACAGCTTCATTTAGGGAGCACATGAAGTTTTCAAGGTAAAAACCAATTTCCAATCTTACCATTTCCCTCTGCTTTACGACTTTCGAAAGCCTCTAAAGCATAATCTTTTAAGCCTCTCATGCTCCTGTCTTTTAAAGAGAGGAGATTACACATTGCCCCATGTTTTTGTTGCTCACATATCTTTTTGGCGATCACGCCCCTCATGTCATACGACAACGCTTCAAACCAAACACACTCAAATTCAAGACACTTTGGTTGCCAATTCACATGCGTGTTTTAAAGAACCAGCTCTCAAAACCCTCAAGCCCATTTTGCGAAAGCACCTACAAGAATATAAAATCTATAAAGCCTCTAAAGCACTATTTTTTAAGCCTCTAAAGCTCCTGTCTTTTAAAGCGTGGAGATTACGCACTACCCCATGCTTTTGTTGCTCACATATCTTTTTGGCGATCACGCCCCTCATGTCATACGGCAGCGCTTCAAACCAAACACACTCAAATTCAAGATACTTGGGTTGCCAATTCACATGCGTGTTTTAAAGAAACAGCTCTCAAAACCCTCAAGCCCATTTTGCGACAGCACCCACAGGAATATAAAATCTATAGAGCAGCATCTCTACACTTCAATAAAAGTGCAAGCTGGCACCATCCATCATACACTTTACCTCCAATGATGCCCTTGAAACGGCATAAGAGGCATTTTTATTCATTTTTTGTAAAATTTCACTCCACGCGAGCTCATCTAGCTTGTAACATACAAGCGACATGATTTTAGTTGATTTACTATAAACAGACTTGAAATGAAAGAATCCTACGGTATTCGAGTTTTTTCATTCAACATGCAAAACATTGAACACGGTCTATAAATCCCACGTTTTATAACCCCCCATGTTTTATAAATCCCACGTTCTATAAAACAACGTGATGCGCCATAACAGGATAAAGGAAAATATTTATGAAGTGGTGCGGGTGGTCGGACTCGAACCGACACTCCTCTCGGAACCAGATTTTGAGTCTGGCGCGTCTACCAGTTCCACCACACCCGCACACTGCTATAAAAGACAGGACTATAAAAGACAGACTTGTCGATTATTCCTTTGCACTATATGAAGAAGAACAGATTCGTCAACAGAAGACTTCTCATTTTTTAAGAATTCATATCATTTTCTTATCTATTTTATGAAATACTTTCTTTATTGGATTTCTCTATCGGATTTATAGCAATCTCATTTGTAAAGTGTTTACCTCTTAAATTTATAAAAAGCCTCATGATATTAAACAAATTAAAGCTTTGGACGATTTCTTTAGCAAATCGGCGTACAGCACCACACTGGCTTGGTTTCATTGCCTTTATTGAAAGTTCTGTTTTTCCAATTCCCATAGATGTTTTATATATTCCGATGCTTCTTATCCATCAAAAGCGGGTTTATCGTTATGCTTTGATTGCGACGATCTGTTCTGTATTAGGAGGCATTGCCGGTTGGTTTATCGGACATTTTGCCTATGATACCCTTGCCAAACCCATTTTAGAAATTTATGGTAAGGTTGAAAGTTTTGAATCTCTGAAAAATAGTGCAACCCTGCAATTTCTAATCATTTTACTGATAACATCAGGTTTTTTTCATCTTCCCCCCATCAAGATTGTCACAATTTTGGCCGGTGTTATGAGTGTGCGTCTTGAACTTTTCATACTTATTTGTACTTTTTCCAGAGGCGCTCGTTTTTATCTTCTCGCGTGGCTGATTAAACATTTTGGGCAAAAAGCAATGAATTTTCTAGTACAGCATTTTAAATGGATTGTTCTCATTGGTTGTGTTAGCCTCCTTTTAATTTATGGGATTTTCATAGCTTTTTTAAACAAAAAGCTTTTATAAGGAACAGACTTAATGGCATGCGTTTTGTCTTCTCACCCACTTTTACACAAACACCTTCATGTTGAACCCAGCAGAAAAGAACAAAGTTTATGGGCTTTTTTTCTCGCTTTTTGCTTGTCTGCCACAATAGGGATTGCCCTTGGTTTTGAATATTTCGGAGGATATCTTCCTTGCGATTTATGTCTCATAGAGCGTTTTCCCTATTATGGTGCCATACCATTTTTGCTCTTAGCAGGTTTTGGAGCATGTTTTTTTCGCATAACTGCTTGGATACAACTTTTATTTTTGTGTGTTTTTGTCTTAATGTGCATCAGCCTTGTTTTAGCCGTTTATCATGCGGGTGTTGAATATGGCTTTTGGACAGCTCCCCTCAGTTGTGGTTTAAGCGCAGTCAGAAAAACCTCAGACATTAACCAGCTGCTCAGCCAATTAAACAACATTCATCCTCCTTCTTGTTCTGAAGCATCCGCACGCTTTCTTTTTCTTTCATTTGCCGGTTGGAATGTCGTCTCAAGCCTATTTTTCTCCCTTATAAGCCTCTATATTACTTCAAAAGGGCTCCTTTCAGTCCATAAAAAACTCTAACCATAAAATAGAAACGAAACCGCGTGCACTCGTTCTCTCTAATCGCTTCCCCCTAACCAACAACCCTCCAGTCACCAATCCCCACCCAAAACCACCCACCGCCAAACCAACCAACCAACACCAACGAGTCACCAATATCCCTCCTCTAGCGTTGTACTCAAAAGACAAAAATGAGCAGATACATCCATTTTATGGTTTCACCTCTCTGTACTTATAAGCAACATTTTGATAAAAACTCGTGATAGAAAAGCCGTAAAATAATAAGTGAGGGGACCAATAAATATAAATGGTCTGCTATGGCTGAAGATAAGAACACAGAGCCTTCTACCCTATCACCTATTTCCTTAGATATAACCAAACTTGAAGAACCATGTGTTATGATGGAACATGATCATAATGCATGGCGCGAGCATATAAAAGAAAGGGATTTAAATGCTCCTTACGAAAAACCACCTCATATAAAACCACGAATCAAATCGGCCCCACGCATCAGGCAAGTTTTTTGGTGCGATTTTCCTCATGATTCGATACTCCCTGAATTTTGGAAAAAGCGGCCTGTTTTAGTGCTTTCTAAGAATGCAAAATTATATGGAAATGTGACAGTTTTACCTTTTTCAACGAAATCACAACCCAATAATCCCGCTGCGTATCCAATACAATCTCCCATAGAGAATAAAAAAGCATGGATTATCTGCAATTATGTCACAACAGTTTCTGTAAGTCGTTTAAGTTGCTCACGTACCGTTCCAAGATTATCCTGCGAAGATTTTCATAAAGTTGTAGCTCTGATGCTCAAATATTTACCGCATTTACACTATTGACTTTTGAGAAAAATAAGTGTACCTATATCAGCATACACGGCATCAGTAATGGTGGCCGCTTCCCCGCAAGGGGAGATAGGAACGAAGGAGTGGGAAACCGCTCCTTTCGTCATTTTTGGTATTTTTTTGAAAACTGCCATTTTTTGCAACCTTCCCTAGAACATATCCAACATTCATTCTCCACCGTTGTTGTTTTGAAATATCTGCGATTTGGGATAAGCAGAAGACAATATCCACACCTTGGATCCGGTAAAGTTTCCCACGGAGATTACCGAGATGTTGTACATACTTATCATTTCATTGCACAAAAAATCGTTCTGCCGTTGCTTAAACTTTATATGATTTTCCGCAATGGGAATATCTTTCCAAGATTGAAAAAAGCTTCGCTTTATATGACCACACCTCAAACGATCGTATTTTACGAGATAACAAAGAAAATTCTGTAGTAAAACAGAAATCAACACCCAACCGATTTCTATCTCTTCACCAATAACAATTGTTTATTGCCCTAACCGCATTATTTCACCTGTCACACGACCTAACATAGCTTTGCAGATAGACTTTCTTCCTCTTCTCCTAGAAACGATCTATGTTAAGCTATTTTGGGATTTACTGCTAAATTGCTTATGCTTGCACTTTGAATACCTTTTTCTCATTATACAAAAGGTAGATAAAAAAATAATTTCGTTTATCAGCTTTATTTTAAAGACACACCTATTTTTACAGGATACGTTTTCCTTTCTATCAACCCTATCGCATTTAATACACTTGTCGTTTCTAAACATGAACAACCAAGCATCACAATGGAGCAATAGACTCTCATCACTTTCATGGGCACTTGCATTGACAAGAGATAAACAAGAGTATTGATCATCACACACGGAGCAAAAATCTATAGCGACTATGCCATAGACTTTCGCCACGCACGGGTTATTCTTAAAGCATATTTATGATGAGATAATCATTTATGACATCCTTTTTGTTGTGCCAAAGAACAGGTTTTGCTAACTAGTTTTACTATTGTGCAAATTTCTTAAGAAAAACTCTCACTCGCTCATAGATGACAAGATTTCTTTACCCAAGAAATGCACGATGCTCAACTTCGACTATTTGACAGTGATCATTTCAAATTTTAACCAACACGACAATACACCTACTCTAAACGATTTATGTACCACCTCATCCGCAACACATTGCCAAATATCCGTACATTTCCTCGAAAAATTTTCACACTTTTACGCATAGTAAAAAAAAGATTAACTTTAATCATGTTGCACTCCATTTCAGT
Organism: Bartonella sp. AP21QHHD; assembly: GCF_042196205.1. Classification (NCBI taxonomy): domain Bacteria; kingdom Pseudomonadati; phylum Pseudomonadota; class Alphaproteobacteria; order Hyphomicrobiales; family Bartonellaceae; genus Bartonella; species Bartonella sp. AP21QHHD. The sequence continues at coordinate 22,523 of NZ_JBHIPT010000055.1, forward strand.
TGATCTGGATTTTAAAATGCCCAAAAAAATCAAACAAAAATAGAGAGGTAAGTTACGAAAACTACAGGGTAAATTTTACTGCCCCAAAATGTCTATTTTCCCCCGCCTGAACAGTCAGAGGAACACTATAAAAATTATTTTTAATGAAAAACAATTACTTATAATCTAGGGAAGAAAAGTAAAAATCTCCCCCAGAAAAAGAGTTTATCTTCAAAATTATCAAAAAAAGCAGCGCAATTTTAGTGATCTTTTTATTTTTTTTCTTTTGATAAAAGAGAGCTGGCAGGTGTCTTAGGCGCCCCTCCGGTAGGTTCCCAATTCGCAACAGCCGCTAATTCCTCAATAACATCCTTTTTTAACTTACCATTTTTCTTATTGTGTAAATCATATTGATCAGCATTCTGTTGCAACCATTTTGCAAGCGTTCCTTTAACAGTTTTACCACCCTCAACCTCACTCACCGCTTCCCATGCCGCAACAATAGCAGCAAGCTTTGGAGCATAACGTGGATGCGTTGGATCTTGAAACGCATATTTTTGGTCCTTAGTCTCAGCAGAATCATCCTCAGGGAAAAAAAATGGAGGGTCCAGACCACGCGATGAAAGCCATTCTTTTAAATCATCAACGCGAACATATGAGGAATCTGCATCTATAAAATCCGAAAAATTATAGTACGACCATTCTATCTCTAATCGATTGCTTTTTCCCGCTTGAACGATAGCATGATAGGCTGCACGGAAATTAGCAGTTTTCTCTGATGATACGGAAAGGTTATCTTCGTAAATATCACTTTTTTCTGGTTCTAATTTGTTGACAAACAAATACTTTCCTGGATTTAATCCAACTATTAAAAGCGCTGCCTGCAGTATTGTTAGTTTTTCAGAAAGCCGCCAAAATTTCAAACCATCACTATTTTCCATATATGCTCCCTTTTTTTCTGCACAATTTCGCTCTTTTTTAAAAACATCAAAAACGTTTGTTAACGCGTAGAGATTATGCACTTTTCATATTTCAACTCATCCCATACTTTAAATAAAAACACAGCACCCACACCCCTCCTTGTGATACACAAGAAAATGATTTGAATTGCTTCAATATAAGAAGTTTTGAAGTGAGAGGAAACCTACTGAATTTTGGGCTTTCATACAAGATATCAGGCAAGTTACAAGGCGATAAATGCCCCTTCATAAAGCATAAATTTTTATGCGTGATCAAACAATTTGATATGATAATATCTCTTTCATTTATGCACTCCCACCCTTAAACCTGCCCCTGCAATTACAGCACAAAAGATAATTCATTACATCAAATCCACCTAAATGCAAAAGCTGTAACAACGCTCAATGCGCGTAAATATCATAAGAATACTGTCTTACACCTCCACAAGCAGAATGAGTGGCGTAAAACTGTACAATAAAATGCCATGCCTATAATGAACCGTTCTAAAGACTGTCGCAACACTGGGAGCTAAGGTGTATGATGATGCCGGCTTGCTCTTTTATAAAGCGTAAAGATTAAGAAGACTCAATGGAGTTTATATTATTTCATGGAAATTTTGCGGCTCTACCCTTCTATACTCTTCACGGGGACCACCCTCGCGAAATGGGCTTTTGTCCCTTGAAAAAGGTCTCTTTTAAAGAATCATCTCAAATTCCAAGAACTGTTACAGTCTTTTGAACGCATCAAATGAATGATAGAGTCGTCCTATTTTTTTCCATATATTCACAATACATTGAAATGCTCCATTCAAACATCCCTTTAGCAAAATAAAGCACATTGTCTCTTAAATTTTTTCACGCAATTATTTCTTTCATGCGCCCCTCTCGTCTCCATTTGATAAATTTCCTTGTACTTTCTCAGCATCCCATCACCTTTTTTCTCAGTGCAACCTTTTTGTAATTTGTCAGTTTTTAACTTTTAGATTGACTTTCGGTTTATTTTTCTTATGTTTTAGAATTATTCTAAAGTGCAGAGGAACAGAAAATGTTGAGATCGTTTTTTTCATTTGTACAACGTAAAGCTCTGTCCTTTCGTTCAGCACAAAACGTGATACTTAAAGCGCTCAAAATAAAAGAGCAACATGCGGCGCTCTATTTAAAATATGCAAAAGCTCTAGAACCTTATTCCTCTAAGGAAGCCGCGGTTTTTACCGCCATGGGGCTTCAAGAGCTTAAAAATTATAAGCAACTTTTGTGCCTTTCTTGCCATAATCGTGCAAACACTATCGGTTCATTATGTGACAAAACTTCTCTTGTGAAAGGCAAGAACCGCCATCCCTCCCAAAAAACAACAGCGGCAAATCACACCATAAAAAAAACTTCGAAAACGCAAAGACAAACACTTTTGACTTGGATTCAACCAGGTCTTGCAGGATTAATGGATGGCTCTGTCTCCACCCTTGCCCCCATTTTTGCCGCAGCTTTTGCCACGGGAGACACGCATCAAACTTTTTTGATAGGGCTCTCAGCTTCAATTGGTGCGGGACTTTCAATGGGTTTCACAGAAGCAGCCCATGATGACGGAAAATTATCAGGGCGTGGTTCGCCATTAAAAAGAGGTCTTGCCAGCGGCATTATGACAACATTAGGAGGACTAGGCCATACTCTTCCCTATTTGATCAGCTCTTTTTATGTAGCGACAATTATTGCTTTTATCATTGTTTTTTTCGAACTCGGCGCCATCGTCTGGATTCAGAACAAATACATGTCCACTCCCTTTTGGCGCGCCTCTTTACAGGTTATCATTGGTGGTGCTCTGGTTTTTGCCACGGGTATTCTTATCGGTAGTATCTAAAAATCTTATCTGTAACCATAATTTAGATCTCAAATAAGCGCATGCCCCTAGGCATAAGCCATCCTTGATGATGCCATTATTGAAAAATGCCATTGATAATGTTAGGTGGTGTTGTGGAATATTTTAAGTCAGTAAGAGATGATAAGCAAGCTCTGGGGACAACCTATATCCACACACCTTTATCGACTTGGTTTTATAGATATCTTTTGTTAAAGTATCATTTTCTTCTAGACCTCATATTTTGGAAATGCCTCAATCATGTCGCACACTGAAACCAACGCCCCTCTAAACAATCATCCTGTCTCTTCTCAATCTTCACATGCCCAGACTTTATTTGTTCAGCGTCTTGCACACGGACAAGGTTTAGAACTTCCTTGCTACGCGACAGCGGGTTCTGCGGGTCTTGATCTACGGGCAGCAATTGGAGAAGAAGAAACGCTTGTTCTTGCCCCTGGGCAGCGGGCACTTATTCCAACAGGTCTCATTTTTCATTTATCACTTGGGTTTGAAGCACAAATACGTCCACGCTCTGGCTTAGCCTTAAAACACGGCATCACATGCCTCAACACTCCAGGAACGATTGATAGTGACTACCGTGGTGAAGTCAAAGTCCTTCTTATCAATTTAGGCCAAGAAGACTTTTCCATCCAACGGGGCATGCGCATTGCCCAAACAGTCATCGCCCCCGTATCCCAAGTTAATGTTTGCACCATTGAACCAGAGCAAAATACCCAAAGCCATATAGAGAGCCGTGGAACAGGAGGTTTTGGTTCAACGGGACACACTTAAGAAGCTCTGAAAAATCGCTACTCTCAAAATAACACACATACTTATTCCAACCACTCTTTCACTGGAAATTCTTTGAGCTTTTAAAATGCAGAGGGAATGCGCATTTGCTTTCAAAGTTTTTTCACTAAACGCACCTCTAAACAAGCATCTCTCAATTACGTCTCGTGCGCTATACAAAACTTCATTATCACCAGATACCCCTCCCCCATAACAAAAACATTGGCATTAAACATTGAGAGCTCACACACCGCTGGTAATGTCGACAATCTATACATCATATTGATTTATAATAATAATGAATTGTCTTGCAACTTAAATGAGAAATCTCAATACTGTAAGATTGTTTCATGGCAAGCCTATTTATATTAAATCAATCAAAAGCATGTTTCTCACATTCCAAACGTGGCTAGCATGCAGATAAAAACTGAAAAAATGCCTACAATAAATAGCACTATCACAACATTGGAAAAAAATATAAATACGATAATGGTGCTCGCTTGCTCTTTTGTTAAGCATAAAGATGGTGATGTTTGATAGGTTTTTTATTATGTTACGGGGGCTTTAACGTTGTACCATTTATGGATAACATGTAAGTTTTATGTAAAAATAACTTGCTGTATTTATACAGCTTTTTTACAGTGAGGGACGCGTAAATAAAAGTTAGGGAATAGGATTTTCTAACATTTGTCTACAACAGTAGCATTTTCTTTTCTTTGCGC
>NZ_JBHIPT010000056.1:0-1817 GCF_042196205.1 Bartonella sp. AP21QHHD
ACCTTTGGCAGTGCTGTCTCACTGTTAGGCGCGCATCAACATAAAACCGAAGATATCGTGGGGCTTGATGATTTTAGAGCCAAGATTAATCAAGATATGACCAGCTATGGGCGCCTCACAAGCCCAAATGAATGGCAGAATTATAATAAATTTACCAGCAAAGTCACCATGAGTGGTGGCTTAGAACTTTTGGGTAATTCGTCGTTTAGCCTTATTCATAATGGTGAAACGGTGACAAGTTTAAGCACAAATGGAAGTACCTTGAAAGGACCTTTGAGAGTTGATGGTGAAGCTGTTTATACCAAGGTGCAAGTGGATGCTCTTTTGGATGCTTTAATCAAAAAGCGTAAAGAAGAGTACATTGAAATCGTTATGTTGCAGAGTGGTAATATTCCTTGGCCTGATGGGGTGACAGATGACACTGATATTGAAATCATGGCTTGGGGAGGTGGCGGGAGCGGTGGCCAACGTGGAGGAGGAGGTGGTGGTGAATGTATTTCTTTAAAGATTCAAAAACGCCAATTACAGAATAATGATGTAGTGGCTATTGGAAAAGGCGGATATGGAAATGGTGTTAATGGTGGTAATACGCTAGTTGGTTCTATTCTTACAGCACGGGGTGGTAAGGGGAATAACGGTTATATTGGTGGAAATAGTGGTGGTGGAGTTTCAGGTGGTTATGGAACTGCAAGTGGTAGTAATAATAATGGTTATGCGGGAAAAGAACATCCTTGGCATGGAGGCGGAGGAGGTGGTGGTGGCTTTAATGATAGTTGTGGCGGTGATGGAGGGGATAGTACCTATGGTGGAGCAGGTGGAGGTGGGAGTGGTGGGAGTGGTGGTAGTGGTATAGCTAATAATGGAGGTAAGGGAGGAAAAAGCCAGTATGGTGGCAATGGAGGAAGCGGAGCTGAAAAAGGATATGGCGGCGGTGGCGGTGGCGGTTATCGAGATGGTGAAGATGGAACAGTAAATGGTGCTGGACGGGGTGGTGATGGCGCAGTTAAATTAAAGATCTTTGTATAAGCGCGTTTAAAGGCTTGTATGCTCTTCCGTCTTTAAGTCCCCTTTAAAGCCCTTTAAAAGGGCTTTTTGACTGACAGTGTCAGACTTATGAAAGGGAGCTCTTGTTGTTATGGTCTCTTCATTGATTTGGAGAGCAAAATGGCAATAGAATTTAATCATGGGATTCGCATTGTAGAGGCTGGTGAGGATTCCCGTCCTTTAGCAACATTTGATCAGACCGCCATTGGAGCGGTTGTTACAGCCCCTGATGCTGACAACCAAGTTTTTCCCCTTAACGAGCCTGTGTTGGTCTTCACCCATGAGACAGAAAAAATCCAAAAGCTTGGGCGAAGGGGAACGGCTCTTGATGTGATTAACGCCGTGTGTGCGCAGGGGATTGAGGCACAAATTATTCTTGTGCGGGTGGAAGAAAAATCAACCATTGCTGAGACACAAACTGAGATGGTGGGATCAAACGCTCACCTGACCGGTGTGCACGCCTTGGCTCATGCGCGTGGGCATTTAGGTGTGGAACCTGGGATTTTACTGGCACCGGCTTATAGTGCAGGGCGGATTGACAATGGCAAAAACCCCGTGGCAGACGCTTTGGAACAGGTTGCAGAAAAGCTACAAGCGATTGCGGTTTTTGATACGGGGGGTAAAAACACGCAAGAAAGTCTTGCCTATCGTGCAGATTTTTCCTCACGCTTTTGTTATTTGATTGATCCCTTTGTACGGGTGGCAAATCGTGAGGGGGGTGTTAGTGTTAAACCCGCAAGTCCTTTTGCAGCAGCCATGTTTATCAAACGTGA
>NZ_JBHIPT010000057.1:0-1979 GCF_042196205.1 Bartonella sp. AP21QHHD
AGAATCACGTCCTGCCGCTGTGATCCCCGCAATCTCATCATCTAAATTAAAACTCAATCCATGCTTTAAAGAATTCCAAAAAGCTTCACTTTGCGTGATTTCGGGATGTTGGGGTGATGTTTCGTACCCTCCAAAATTTTCATATTCATTATCAGGAATACGTCCAATAATTTTTATATCAGGACCAAAGTCTGGTAACGTTTCCCCCCTTAACTTACCATATTCATCATCAGGAATACGTTGAATAATCTTCACGCTAGGACCAAAATTAGGAAAAGACTCTCGATAAGCATTATTATAATGAGGCATAATCTATCCCTTAACAGCTTTATATTTAATACCATTGTGGTTTAAGATAAACTTTGTTCCAGAAGGCAATTTATTAGCTTCTTCTGTATTATTCACTACTGGTGCATTTGCCCAATCCCCTTGTGACATCGGTGAATCTACAAAATATTTATCAGAGATTTCTCGGGGCGTATCTATAGGCTGACCTGTTAATGCGTTGTACAGTTGAAGATCATTATGCCTATTGAAAAAATCAAATGCTGTTTTAATTACTTTTAAAGTCCTCTCCAATCCCTCTTTATCTCGCCCAACATCCAAAGAACCAAACATTGATGATAGTGCCTGACTTTCAAAATTTGATATAGGACCAGTTCCTACTGTTCCGCTAGGACTCATCGATTTTAGATTCTCAAATACCGTCCTTAGAACACCACCTCTAATTCCCTCCAATAATTTGTCTAAGTTGTACCCATCACTTCCACCAGCTTTTTTCGTAAACCACCCCTTAAATCCTGTAGCACTACCTTTTTGAAGGAGGTTAAAAGCAGCTTTCAGATCATTTAATCCAGCTCTCAACTGCTGCTTGGTGGTGAACATATTTTTTATCCTTCTACCCTCCCATTCTTTCTGGGCTTGTAGTTTTTGATTATACTCAAGTTCTTGTGGAGACCTCTTTACCGGTCTCATTTCGCGTTCACCAGTCTCTGGATTGGTATACCATTGAAACCCCTGACTTAACTTAGGAGTATCACCACCTGTTAGCATCGCACTAAGCATTTGAGGATTACGTGCCATAATAGCAGCTTCTTCTTCACTATAGCCTTTGGACTTTAGATACTCGACGGTCTGATTAACCTGTCCTCTTTTTTCTCTTTCCATATCACCACGACGAAGATTCATAGCTGCATTCGCTAAACTTTGTGCTATCGTCCCATCTGATAATGCATAACCAATCCCATAATCTGATAATCTTTGTAAAAACTCAGGACTACGCAAGTAATCCCAAAAACTCTGTTGAGAACCAGTATCTTGGTGAGGAACAGTACTCTGTTGTGGCTGTACAGACTTCTGTGGTTCTACAGATGAAATAGGCTCTGGTAATTGAGACTGCTTTGGTTTCAATGATGCCAAATCTGAAGTTTCAATTGCATTAGGCAAAGGTTCAATACCTAAAGGATTTGGTTGTGAACCAAAGGTCGCTACTGGTAAAGAAGGGACTGAAGACGGTACATACGGTTTTCTGCCTGCCGATCTTAAAGACGAACTTACATCTGGCAAAGGTTCCATATCCTTCGATAAACCTAAAGGATTTGATTGTGAACCAAAAGTTGGTACAGATGAAGAAGGGATTAAATAAGGCAAATTATTTGCCTGTTGTTGTGCATTTTCCATACGTTGATTTTGCATTAGTATACGCGACGCGAATGGGTCCATTGCATACATAGACTTAATTAGTCGTGATAACATGTTATCGTTACTATTTTGCATAACTACCTCACTTTTTTCCTGCAAAATTAGCAATACTAGCTAAAATCCCTATAGCGTTCTTCCAAGGGTCGTTGCCTTGCATCATAGAGGCTGTATTATTATTCGTTGTCGTGCCGTAATTTCTTGCAAAGCCATGACCGGCGTTCATAAGCATATTCAACCTATTCCAGCCGCTATTGTCTTGTTCCAGCCAACGTTCTCTA
>NZ_JBHIPT010000058.1:0-3241 GCF_042196205.1 Bartonella sp. AP21QHHD
TGATGATCGTCTCACCATGGAAAGTGCTCATGCACTTTTGAAAAGCTTAGGTTGGTCAACCGAGAAAATCAATGAGAATGACCATATGGCAAGCTATCAATTGGCTGATCGTGAAGTAGATATTCTTTATAACGACGAAATTGCCAAAGATTACCCACAATTTGATAGCGCCTTTTTGATTAGCACGGGCATTCTTTCCACCGCTTGTAAATTCATTGATCCTACCCACACGGAAGATATTCCAGATATACAGCTTAATTTTGAAGCCAAGGGATTAGAAATCTTTGAACCAGAAGTCACTACGGATCGTTTAACACAGGCGCTTGATGATGCGCTAGAATGGTCAGTCAAAGAGATTGACCTTTCTAAAAGACTTCGCTCTGATTATGGCACTGCTCCTTGGGAAAAAGGCGCCACGTCTAAAGCAGATAATACGGATTATGCTTTACTTCATCTTGGCGCTCTTGCTTTGTTGGGTGATGTTGAGACCTTACAATCTTATCAGCAAAGCTTTACGGCAGGGGACCACTTGGGCTTTGACGAGAGCATCAACAAAACCCACCTTGAACGTGCATTAGCTTTAGCCAAAGAAGTAGCAAAAACCAAGCAACTGAGTTACGCTTTGATTAAACAGGTAGCAGAAAAGCTTGATGATCAGGTTATCAGTAAAGAGCAACCCCGCTCGTGGAAAGAGAAAATAGTCAATTTTATCGGAAAAAAAAGACAAGAAATAGCACCTAAAAATATCGAAAATATTTCAGAAATTTAGAAAATAAGGCGCGGTCCAAAGCCTTGATCATAGTTGAGAAACTCAACAGTGGTATGGCTCTGATCATGGTTTTGGTGCAAGATTTTAAGGAAACAACCTATAAAAAAAGATTTATAAAATTATTCCATAGATAATCAAAATCCCTTTTAATGGGCTTTTGTCTATTTGATCGGTTATGTCAGTTTATTTAACAGACGAATCTTATGATTTTAGAGAATGATTAAAACATGTCTTATGAAAAGCATATGCTCCTTTAAAGCCTTTCAAAAGTTGGTTTGTAACTCATAAGAAATGTTATCAAAACTATTATGGTTATGAGTTTTGAGGATTTTGAAGGTTCCTTTTCCCCTCTTATATTTATTTTTTCAATAACAAATAAAATAATACATATAAGCCCCCCTCCAAAGCCCCCCAAAACTAATGATGGGGAGTGCTTTGAAGGTTCACTGTTATATTGTTTAATGTTTTATAAGATTTCCAAATTGCCTCAGTGTGATGTCTTATGACTTTTCACTAAAGGGTGCCATTCATAACGTATGGTAGGTCGACCGCCTTGGGAGTTATTCTCTCCAGAGATTTCACGAATATAGTTACAACGACATAAAAGCTCTAAAGCTTGCTTAACGGTTTGATTGTCTGTTAAATATTTCCAATCACGTTTATAAACATCCCTTGCTGTAAAAACATCGGGTAAACAATCACAACGCTCGACAATTAATTTTGCACGCTCTGCTGTTAATGTATCCCCCGCCGCATAAAGTCTTTTGGCATGACTTAACAGATAACTTGTCCAACGCAACGCTGTTGTGATGGCATAGAGTCCAATTTCTAAACGACCAGTGTCAAGAAGTTCAAAAATCAACGCAAGACTTGCTATGGTCTTTGGCATTTTTAAAAGATGCGATTGTAAGCTTTCTGAGTAACTACCTCCTTTTGCCTCTTTATGAAGATGCTCTAACCATTCATAAAACTTCACTTGTGCTTCAGCAGAAAAACGCATGATCAGCGGCTGTTCGGGAGACCCTAAGCGTTTATCACGAAAAGAACGAAAAACCCCTTCATACTTTTGCCACCCCTCTTGATTGGGCGGTCTATCAACCAATTGCCAATCTTTTGTATCATCGGGACACACCAGCATTTGAAATCATTGGAATAAACCGTCATCGTTTATTCCACGGTGTATTGCTTGAATGAGTGGAATAATTCGTGAGGGGTTGAATGCCTCCAATCATAGATAAAGTGACAGAAGGATTAAAATGGTTCCACGCTCGATACGGTCATAGGTAAATTGATCATCTTCATTAAAAGCCGTTAGATAAAAAGTACGGTCTGTTTGATATTCCTTTTTTTCCAGATTGGCTAAAAAACCAGCCAATTCATCACGCTCCATTAAGAGACCACGGGGGTTTTCTTTTAACAATTCCCCAAGCTTTTCGACTGTCACATCATTGACAATAAAGCGTCATTTACCAAGAGTATCATCATTATTTTTACGAGTAGAAACTAAGCGGTGTGCAAAGTGCATTATGCCAATCATATTCGCAATATTAGAAAAATAGTAATCTATCATTACTTACTGATACGGAGCGCAGTATTGTAGAAAATAATTTGCTTCAATTAGCAAATAAATAAAAATACAGTTGATTAAGGAAATTTTTGCTTTGTATGAAGCACACGTAAAATACGCACAACGCCATTTGAAATATCATAAATCATGATATAATTTGGATATACAATAAGTTCACGTGTATTTATAATTCGTCCTAAACGACCAAGAGTAGGAAATTTAACAAGTATTTCTACTTTTTCAGATAAAAGTTGATCAAACTTTAAGGCAGCAGAAGGATTATCTTGTGATATGTATTCACGTATCTTTTTGCGGTCAACGTGTGCTACTTGTGTCCAAGTTAGCTTCATAAAGTTGATCTATCTAGTTTACTTTGTGTTTTTAAGCGCCATTCCCTTGCTTCTGCTTCGATTTCTTCAGAAGATATTATATCACCTGCATTAGCAGAATTTATCCCTAATTGAACATGTTCCCGAAACCATAAATCGTGTGCACTTTTTTCTTTTTGTTCTTTTACGATATCGCGCATATAATCCCGCAATAATTGCGCACCAGATCTATCACACGCCTTTGCTGCTTTAGAAAATTCATTTTTTAATACATCATCGACGCGAAAGGTAAATGTTGTCTCAGCCATTTTACGACCACTTAATGTGTTACAAAGTAGTTCTAATGTAATGTATTTTTACTATTTCTTCAATAGCTACTGTTGGAATAGATATTTTATATCTATTTTGCATTTTCATAGGGTTGAAAGAGACGCCCATAAATTAACGGGCTCTGATAACAACCCAGACAAAAGAGCCAGACCAGTTTCAATGCCCTCACAAATGACCAGATGTTTTGGATTGGCTTGACTTAATTGCACAGCGCCACCCGTGACAGAACCCAACATGGCTTTTGCT
>NZ_JBHIPT010000059.1:0-2603 GCF_042196205.1 Bartonella sp. AP21QHHD
TAGTATTGTGGTCCTCTCTCCTGAAAACAACAAAGCCCCCTCTTCTCAAGAACACTTCACTGTCACAGATGTCCAAGCCTCAGAATCCGGTATGTATAAACTTATCTTGCGAGAGATAAAACAATAAGGCATCTTTGTTTAGCAAGCTGTTTTGATTATTGTTATAAAAACATTACATTGCCACTTGACATTGTGGCAACAATATGAATAATCGAATCAGGTGCCTAAGAAACACCTTGATAGCAAGCGGATTGATTGTCGAAATAATCAGTTTTCCGCACATTAAAAAGCTTTGACTCATTGTATGTTACACGCATATAATGACTTTGTCGGGTGTAGTTACGCTATAAAATACCCTTTTGGGAAAAGCATAACGGCGGACTTGCTACCGTGTTTCTTAACACCCGACACTCTTGTAGAGTGTCAATAAGAAACCTCTAAGTAGCAAGGAGTTCTTTATGAACAATCTTATAGAAATTAAAGAACGGATTATTGATCAGGAAACTGTTCAAACTGTTAACGCGCGTGATTTGCATGCGTTTTTGGAAATAAAGTCTGAATTTAGAAATTGGATTAAAAATCGCATTAAAGAATGTAAATTTCAGGAAAATATAAACTTTATAACTGCGGTAAATTTTTACCGGGGTGGAAAAATAAAAGAATACCACATTACATTAGACATGGCTAAACATCTTTCGATGATAGAGCGTAATGATAAAGGGCATGAAGCGCGTCAATACTTTATCAAATGCGAACGGCTTTTGAAACAAGTAGCGACCCCACAAGTTGACTACTCCAAACCCGAAGCATTACTTGGTGTTTTAAATCACTTACAAAATCAAATAGAGCAGAAAGATCATGTTATTGCTGAATTAGCACCAAAAGCAGAAGCTTTGGATGGCTTAAAACGCTCTGATGGTTTGTTTGGTTTGATAGAAGCAGCAAAGATGTTGGAAGTAAGACCAAAGGACTTAACCGATTACTTGCGTAAACATGATTGGGTGTATCGACGGGCTCCAAGGGCGCCATTGTTACCTTATCAGGATAAGATCAAGAAAGGATTCATGGATTGCCCTGCTATCACCATTCAAAGACCAGATGGAACAGAAAAGGTGCTGCCTTCAACGAAAATCACATCTAGAGGATTGGCATGTTTGAGAGAACAAATCTTTGGGGGTGTGCAATGAAAATAGATACCAACTTCTTATGCGATTTGTGGATGGCATTATCTCAATTTTCTAATGATGAAAATGTGAGCGACAAAGATTGTAGTGCTCTGGTTCAAACTATGAATGCAATAGAAAATGTTCTAGTTTTAAAGCTTCAAGATGACGTGCCCAATATTACAAAAATCTTGGCAATTTTGACAGATTTTGGAGCTTCAGAACTTCCACATCGTATGGATTCTTTGTTGCGAACTTATGAACCAAATTTAGACAACCCCATTAAAAAGGTTGCTTAACTTAAAAACAAAACTCCCCTCCCTATCGTTAAAGGTGGGGAGGTAGTCAAGAGACTTCTTTAGGTAAGAACTCAAAATGAACGGATTTAAAATCAGTTAAGTCATAATCTGTAAGATCGGCAGTATCAACAAAGTTTTCTGCTTCTTTATCCGTCTTAAAAACGGGTATTTGTTTTAATTTAGAGGGTTTCATAAGAATTAATTTTCTTTTAGTACGTATAGACTTTTAAAAGATTCAAAGTTTAGAGGAAATGTATCTGTTTAAACTCACACCATTTTCAGCGGCTTGTATTGCAAGTTTTCTATGGAGTTCTGGTGGTATTCTTAATTGAAACTTACCACTGTATTTACCATGTGACAAAGGCACAGGAACTTCTTCTCCATTATGTTGCATGTCCTCAACAACTTCTGAAACAAGGTCCATAATACCTTTTAAAGCTTTCTCTGCTTGAGCATCTAACCATGAAAGGGATGGGAATTCTGCACACAATCCGACATATTCCTCATCTTCTTGCGACCACAAAACACGATATGTATAATGATTATTGTTCATGTTTCATCCTTTCTATCGCTTGTAAGACTTGTTTGACTTGATAAGCTTTTGCTTTGTTACCAGAATCTTTTTGAATATTTACACGAGGATCACCAAGCCACGGTGTTTTAAAAACAAAGTGGCTTGTACCATTGTTCCGAGGTTCTCCAAAGAAATAGACACATACAGCCAACAAATCTGAAAACTTGATGTTCTTTGGTGATGCTTTCATCAAGCTGATTATTTTTTCAACTTTATTGCTCATAACCAATAATAGTATCATTATTAATCCTAGTCAATCATTTTATACACTTAATTGGACAGGAACACTCATGCATCCGAGAGAAACAATAAGGGAAAGCTTTGTTGCTTTGATAAAGGCAGCAAAGACGGCAGCTGGTGACAATGTTTTCAATATGCGTGACTTCAATTTATTTATTGAAGCAATGCCAGCTATTAATATCTCAACGCAAAGTGAAACAATTGAAGATGGACATGATTTTGGCTTAAGGCGGCGTGTTTTAACGCTAGATGTTGAATGTTATGCGACATGTGAAGATGGAGCACGTTTTGTTGACCAATTAGCATGGGAAGTTGAGGAGGTTTTCT
>NZ_JBHIPT010000060.1:0-1028 GCF_042196205.1 Bartonella sp. AP21QHHD
CGGTACCTATGGAACGCAAGAGTTTGTTGATAACTACAAAAGCGCACTTGCCGAGTTACAAGGGCTTATACTTCCTAAATCCAAAACCGGTAAACTTGTTGAAGGTTCATTTGCATGGCTGCTTAAACAATACTTTAACAGCTCTAATTGGCATAGCTACTCTAATACTACAAAGAAACAAAAAGAATACATTCTTATGAAGATATGCGACCCCATAGGAAATATTCCATACCAAGCAATTGAAAAGAAACATATTATAGCCGGTGTTGAACGGCGTAAAGAAACACCAGCAATGGCTAGAAACTTTCTGAAAGCCCTTAATGGACTTTTTAATTGGGCAATTGATCAAGGTCTTTTGGAAAATAATCCAGCTTTAGGCGTCAAAAAACCTCCTCTTAAAAATAAAAGCGGCTTTCCTGTTTGGACAGAAGAAGATGTTGAGAAATATTATCAAAGATGGTCCCATGGTACCCATGAACGTGTCTGGATTGATGTTCTTTTATATACGGGCTTGCGTCGTGGTGATGCGGTACGAATTGGCTGGAAAGATGTCAAAGACAATATTATTCATCTCAAGACAGAGAAAAGTAAATTCCAAACAGATGTCTTTCTACCTATTTTACCGGAATTAGCCAAAACGCTTGAAGCTGGTCCTATTGGAGTAGAAACATTCATCTGTAGTAAAACTAATCAAAAACTCTCCAAAGAAAGCTTTGGCGATACATTTAGAGACGCTTGTAATGCTGCTGGAATTAAAAAATCGGCGCATGGATTAAGAAAATTAGCAGCAACACGCGCAGCTAACTCTGGTGCAACAGTATCACAATTGAAAGCACTCTTTGGCTGGACAAATGATGCTATGGCATCTCTTTACACAAAGAGCGCAGACCGTAAAAGGTTAGCTATAGAGGCGATAAAAAAGCTTCAAAAAGATGAGGGATAGAGGCAAAAAAACTCAATAGAATCAAGATTCACCTATTCCCCCATATTAGACATAACTATTTTATTTTACTTGCTTTTTATATACC
>NZ_JBHIPT010000061.1:0-6310 GCF_042196205.1 Bartonella sp. AP21QHHD
AAGTCTGGTAGGCGCCATTATTTCCAGTGTTTTTGGCTATTATGGTTATAGAAGCCGTAAGGACACTTTCATGCTTTAAAAACTTATAGCTCAAAAAGTATAAAACCAATAAAAAGCTGCACGCATAGTGCAGCTTTTTTGCAAAATTTTCTTGATTTTTGTATGTTTTTCAACACAACAAGAATTTTCGAAATCCACGTGGAAGCTTTTATAATCGTGAGAAACAAGCCTCAAAATAAAAGATTTTTTTAATAATTCTATTTTTTATGTTTTTCCTTTAAAAAACTTCTTAAATGAAGTGTTGACTCCATCGATTATATATGCGTTACAGCATAACAAATATGCGGCTATTGCTCTATTTTTTCCATTTAAGCCAAACAAATTTCGCAGAAAAATATTCCTCTACGATCAACAACTTTTCTCAATGTGGAAAACATATCAATCTTACATCTCATGTAAGAGGAAGCATTATGCGGTTAACATTTCATCCACACACAATATGAGAGAATAAGTTGAATTCTCTGATACAAAGGGAATACTAACCTACCAAATTATCTATTCTCAACAAAGCAACACTCTCACCACTTCAATACCAGTATTTTAGTTTGAGGATACGAATACAATTTGCATTCTAGATTAAATGTATCAAATAAACAATGGTTTAACTTTACATGCTTCAAACAAAGGACAAAATTCTATAATCATGCGTTATTAAAATTTTTTTTGTAAATATTTTTATACAGATATCAAAAATCGTACCATTGCTTTCAATACAAGAAACCGACATAAAAAATTTCATATTGAATTACCAAAATAGTCTTTTACAAATTGTGATATTAGAGCAAACACTTCATTGGCTAATTATATGAAAAAATAAAATAGAAAATGCATTTTAATAAATATAAAAGCAAATTTTTTTATAAAAGAATATGACAAAAACTGATAAATCAACTTATGATCATGTTATTTATGATTCAGATATTGAGTTCAGTTTTGCACAATCGTTTGAAAAAAACGATGAGATTAAAGTTTATGCGAAACTGCCTAAATGGTTTAAAATTGATACACCTCTTGGATCATATACCCCCGATTGGGCTGTATTATTCGAGCAAGATGGGTAAGAAAAACTGTATTTTATTGTGGAAAGTAAAGGAAGTATTTTCGAAGACATGTTGCGCAATCTGGAAAAAGCAAAAATCCATTGCGGTCGTGAACATTTCAAAGCTTTAGGAGAAAATACCCAATATATTGTTTCTGATAATTATCAAACTTTTATCGATCAAGCACTTCAAAAAGATACCATAACAACTTGAAAAAATGTTTTGGCTATGGAAACAGCCCTCCCCTGTTGTTTATAAAATGCAACTTTTTCCTACTCTATAATTTACAAGCTCTTCCTTATAACCGATTTTAATTTTTATTAAACAATCAAGAGGTTGTCGAACATTTTCCAGAAAGGGCTGCACATTTAAGAAAAGAAAATTATAAACTATTGAGAATACATTTGACACCCAAACAATCATTTAATCATAAAAATGATCTATAAACAAACATTGGATTTTTAAGTCAATAATTTGATTTATAAAGATTTTCACATTTTTCATGTTAAATAATAAATGCAAATGGAGCAGGCATGCACGTCTCGTGTAGGTTCTGCTTTTGCTCTCATGCAAAGTGAATTGACAGTAAACAGACTCCTCGATAAACTCATCAAAATCAGCTTAACTGATGGCTTCATTTTGGAGGAAGAAGGGTTGTACACAAGGGGACCATCAGCGCTCCCAATCACATTTATCCCAATATCAAAACCACAGCCATCACAAACACATGTTAATTTTTAAAAGTCTGGGAATGGGGCGGGGACAATATTTTAAAGAATATCAACAGGGGGCATAATAATGCAAAAGAGAGATTCCTATACAAAAACAGAAAGGTATGTCATATATACCGTCATTATTTCCAGCATACTTCCTCTGCTGGACGGGAGCATTGTCAATGTCATCCTTCCTAACCTTGCGCATTATTTTTCAGTCGGAGAAAATAATATACAATGGGTTGTAACATCCTATTTTCTCGCCACCGTTCTAGGGCTGCTAATGGCCGCTTTTGTGCAAGGAAGAATAGGTATCAAAAGCACTTGGCTTCTTGCAAGCTTCATTTTTATGCTTGGATCACTGGGGGTAGGATTAAGCTATAATTTTCCAACTATTATATCTGCCCGTATCGTTCAAGGTTTTGGGACCGGTCTTTTGCTGCCCCTTAGCCAAACCATCATTGCCTTACAATTTGGACAGACACGAGTGCGCCAAGCCATGGGCACCATAGCCGTACCAACAGTTTTCGCTCCTGCCTTTGGTCCGCTGGTAGGCGCCTCGCTTGCTCAGTATGTGTCTTGGCGTTTGTTATTTTTTATCAATATTCCGCTTATTTTATTGGCACTCACCCTTGGAGCTAAACATTTAAAGAGCAACGAAACAACAAAAACAAAATTTAACTTATTTGCTTTTTTAGCGTTTTCCATCTCCCTTCTTTCGTTTTTTTATCTCACAGAAGCCAGAAATATCAATAACCACAACACCCTCTTTATCCTAGCGCTTATAGCCGTGATATCTCTCATATTATTCATTGTTTCTAATCAGAAAGCAAAAAACAAATTAATCGTCTTTAGCGGATTTCAAAATGCGCGCTATACATTGCTCATGATCATGGGGCTCGTTGCTTCATTTCTTTTTTATAGCTTCCTCGTTTATTTCCCACTAGCCGTTGCCATGGGAGGAAACTATGAAAAGAGCCTTCTCATCATCGGTGCCCTCCTTGCTTTGCAAGGAGTGGGTGCGTGGATTGGCAGGAAATTTATTTACCAAAAATGGAAAGAAAAATCTCCCTTTTTCATGATAGGAATTGGTTTAGTGATATCAAGCTTTGGGTTATTATGCTTCGGCTATAATATAAGCATGGATGGACTGGGATTCTTGCTAAGAGGCATAGGACTTGGCATCGCCACCATTGTCTGCCTTTCCGCCCCCATCCAATATGTCAACAGTTTATACGTCAAAGATACAGCCGTTATCACACGCATATTACAGCAAATAGGTGGTGCCTTAGGGGGTATATTCGCTGGCTTTTTGATCCATTCGCTGACAGAAAAATCCCTGTCCTTAAACCAAACATATATCGTATTCTTCATATTCTCTATCGCTGCATTTTTACTGTTTTGCCTAGCCCTCCTCTTATCGCGTAAAGAGAAGAATTTTGATTTATGATATGCTTTATTTGAACACCCTATCCATAACATTGGCAATGGCATATAAAATCATACAGCATTTACCACTTTTCGAGAAACCAACACACTGAGACATTGAACACAGCCTTCATCATTTTTATGAAAGAACACTAAATCGATAAGCTCCTTAAGCTCTAAAATTGATCACCTCCAGTAACGTACGGTGTTTGTAATTTTATGATACCTCTGTGCTTTTAGATCCCTCTAAAAACCTCTTGAAATATGGGATTTTCTGATCAGACCTTTGCAAAGATCCACGAAATTAAGCACGCGTTTCAATGCGGAATAGTTCCATAAATGCGCTAACAGACGCCCTACAGAACCAGCATAGAATATAGAACCCACAATGCCCCCAAATGCTGACCATCTTCTGCCACGCATCGCGATGCAAAAAATCGCACTGTATTGCAAACTTGATAATGTTATTCCCCCCTTTTCAAAGTCATTGAATCACTATGCTTTCATAATCACAATAGGTTCAAATGAAACTGAAGCGACAAAAACAGCTGGTAAAGCAGCATCTTCTCTCCATTTCATTGTTAACTGTCATAACAAATCTCCCCCGCTTTAATAAAAAAGCCCTCTCTCATTGAGAAAGAAATTTTAAAAACATTGAAAATCATGAAGCACGATGACAGACAGCAAACCATCTCTAAAAAGACTGTTTCTTGATTTTCACAGCGTACTCTTAGATTTCTCTAACATTTTCCTGCCTTTAAATTTTCCTTATAAGTTTTACGGACAAAAGAAGCTTTTCAGAACTCTTTTACACATAACTTCATTGCTTCAAGCTCCCTTACAGACACGATAAACGTTTATATTTTCATCTCTACCAAATACGCGAGATTAACAGCGGATATCACGAAAACAGTCTTTTTATAGAAAACAGTAAGCTTTAACGGAATAAACGAGATTTTAAACTAGCCTCCCGCATTACTCATTACTCGATACCGGTTATGCAAATAAAGAGCGCCATCTACTTTTTCTGACAAGCAAAGAACACACACAACATTTAGTAACATGCCATTATTGAAATTCTTGTCACAAAACCTTCCGTTCAGGGATTATGCGCATTGCCTACTTCCTTCTCTCCAATAAACAATCTGCCAATAAAGAATGCTATTGCAGTTACGATAATACAAAATTATACTTCTGTTCTCATTCTATATTTTTCGAATTATCACACATTATTCCCCCCTTCACTGTTATAACAATGAAAGGAGAAAAATAAAACACAATATGGCATTTATCTTTCACAAATCTTATATAAGCCACAAAATTGTTGCGCGACCTTCTATAAAAGGTCAGGCAATAAAATCATACTCTAAAAACCACTCAACATACCACTTTTTGATATTATAAAGCCATAAAATGCAATTATCATCTCCGCAAAAAATATCTCAGAAAAACAAAATCCCTCCTGCAACAATTAGGATACTCTCTCAAATATTACCAAAGTACTATTTGCCAAAGAATTTGGATGCCTTATTTTTTTATACACCATCTGCTCCTCATGAGTATCGAAGTGATGATGATGAAGTCAAGATTAAGAAACGACTAGATACAATCAATGTAGAATGCAATAAACCGCTTGAAGTCCTTGGTCCCCTGCTTGGTGATTTTTTGGACAGCGAGTTTCATAAGTTAGTCGGATTCATATTTCAAGACATACCAGAAGATCAAATGCTACAACAGCTTAAAGAAGATCAACGTAAAGTTTTAGAAACGTTAAAGAAAGATGGATTAGAATATCAGCGTGGAGGATATATTATCAAGAATGAGCTAACCTTCACACAAGAATTGCAAAAAGCTGGTCTCCTCTCGATGGAAGAGCTAAAAAAACTTATTGCAGAGAAAGAACTTTCAGCAGTAGAAATCGAAATAAATAGGGCATTAGAAAATATAGAAAAAGATCCAAGGGAGGCAGTTCTATTTGCAGCAAATCTGTTGGAAGCCTCTTGCAAAGCTTATCTCGACCACCATTCTATCCTATATGAAGAAAATGCCCATAATAAGCTGTACGCTTTATGGAAAGAAGTTGCTAAGAAGGCTAAGATTCATACTGATGATATAAAGCAAAAAAACTTAAAAAATCAAGATCTAGATACAAATGACTTAAGAATGATCGCAACCGGTCTATCCAGAATCGTTAGTGGTACTATGAATTTAAGAAACAAGAAAAGTGCAGCGCATGGCCGCTCAGAAAAGGATTTTGAACTAATCAATCTCAAGCCTCGCCATGCGCGTTTAACTTTTAATGCCGCCCATTCTCTCTCAATTTATATCTTAGAGCTCATGGATCAGCCATAATAAAAACCATACACGACTACCAGCATTTTCTCGTGCCATTTTAATGCCTAAAAAGCATTAAAGGGGGGTGGCCGCTGCTTCTACCCTACAAAACCAAATATTTCTATAGCATGATAACATGAGTAGTCACACCGCTCTATGGTGTTCCTCTTCCCCACGTTTCTAGGCTCCGCTTCTAAAGTCAGTGGGCAATTTCTGTAAATGCAAAAGCCGCCCTTAAGGATGGCGAATGAGGATGGTGCAAAAGTATTGCCTTGATTATTTTTTTTAAGAACAAACTAGCTAGTGTACTATTTTTGGAAAGCTCTCGTGAAGAAATATTATGATGGAGAAGCTAGTCATTATGATAAAAATACAAGTCTTAACTCCCTAAAGAGAGAAAATCTGAGTTTAGATCTAATTCCTACAAAGCCTTTATGCGCGTAAATTACATACCTATACGTTCTTTCCCTACCCTACTTAATTTTATAATAAGACAGCTCCGTATAAAAAACAGCACTATTCTTACATACCATAGCCATTATGTATGTTAGGATAGTGTAAAAAGCTGTTATTTCTCTATCTGAGCCGTAAAGCACTGCCCCCACAGATCATAGGCATAGGCTCGCTACCCCAAAAAGCTTTCTAGGTAAAAATCCCCCTTAGTATTTAGTGATATAGATAGTTTGGAGTTCAATGAATTGTTTGCAGTTTTTTTGTTACAAAAAGTTGGCAGAT
>NZ_JBHIPT010000062.1:0-6724 GCF_042196205.1 Bartonella sp. AP21QHHD
CATGGGACAATGAGGTGGGGGCATGAATGATGCACATCTCTTAAGTGATACCTTTCGACAAATCATGAAGCGTCTTGATGCCCTTGAACGCTGTCTTGCCAACCAACACATGATTGGGCGGGTTGTGCAAGTTGATGGCCATAGGGTGCGGGTGAAACTTTGCGAACAGGGTTCCAATGGACAAGCGGTTTTATCGCCTTGGTTGCAAGCGCAAGAAGCTTCTGGCGCTCTTTCAAGCAATATGCCCCTCCATGTTGGTGACCCGGTGCGGTTGTTAAACCCCCATGGCGAAATTGGTTCTGCTTCTCTGGTGGTGCGCGATAGCTATAGTGAGGATGCGCCTAATCCCGCACGCTCTTTCCAAGAACTTGCTCTGTGTTATGCGGGTGGCGCTTTGCGTATCACGAAGAATGAGCTCATTCTCTCCCATGGGGAAAACCAAATTCATTTGAGTGAAAAAGGTTTGGTGCTTTCTCATCAATCAACCCGTGTTGAATTAACGGGCAGTGTGCATATTCAAGCAGAAGATTTACAGCATAATCAAAAATCTGTTGGCGCAAGCCACAAACACGGTGGGGTCAAAATGGGTCCCTCCACAACCTCTTCCCCTCTTTAAAGGAGTTTTATCATGCGTGAGAACACTTATGTTATTTTAACCAATGCCGATTTTGTTGCAGGCAAGCGTTCACCGGGCAAGGGTGAGGAAATTTGTTTAAGTGAGGAAGCGGCTAAATATCCGTTGCTGCTTGGTCAGATCGCTGAAAAACCAGTCCCTGTTGTTGCTGCGGCCCCAACGGTCTCTACCACAAAGACAAGCAAAGGGGCATAAGCCATGCGGTGCGGGATGAGCGAAAAGGATGGCTCTCTTTTATATGGCTTTGCGCATTGTCAACAGTCACTTCGTAAATGTCTGACGACAAGAATTGGGACACGGGTTTTGCGTCGTCATTATGGATGTGATGTTGGAGCATTCCAAGATGCCAATGCTGATCCTGCGACGATGATGCAGCTTTATCAAGCAATTGTTGAAGCACTCGATGATCCAGAGTGTGGAGAGCCTGGGTTCTCGTTGCAGAGGATTGATCTGACAAAAGCAACGCGTGAAGGCACATTCCATTTTGTTTTAACGGGTGTTTTTTATCCCAATGGGCATTTGGGGGATTGGTCACACAAAGAGCCAATGAGCATCAATTTAGAGGTTGGTGATGACTGAGTTTGAACCTTTTCCTCTCCCACAAATTATTGAAGAGCTTTCTGTTGAAGCAATTTTAGAGCAAAAGATCACGCGTTTGACTGAGCTTTTTGCAGCGCATCATATTCCTTATAATGTGGAAAAGACGGCTTATGATCCCGTGGTCATTCAATTGCAAGCGGCGGCTTATGAAGAGTTTCTATTGCGCCAGCGAATTAATGAAGTGGCGCGGGATAATTTACTCACATTTGCGCGTGGAACAAGTTTAGATCATTTGGGGGATTTTCATGGGGTCACGCGCCTTTTGGATGAAGATGATGAGCGGTTTCGCCGCCGCATTCGCTTGAATAGACAAGGACATTCCACAGGGGGCACAGCGCCACGTTATCAATATTTTGCCCTCTCAAGCGATATCCATGTCAAAGATGCTTTTGTTTATCGTGAGGGTAAAAGCCCGATTATTCATGTGGCTCTTTTTAGTGATAGCCCATCAGGGGTGGCAGATGAAGCTTTAATTGCCAAGGTGCAAGCCGCCCTTGATGCCCCCCATGTTAAAATGACCAATGACCACATCCTTGTGAAAAGCGCGGTACAGCGGATGATCAATGTTTCTGCTGATTTTTGGTTGTTACCGGATGAAGGCTCCTTTGTTTTGGAAAGAGCGGAGCAGAATTTAAGAGCAGAATGGGCGCGTGCATGGAGGCTTGGGCGTGATTTGTCTTTAAGTTGGATACTCAGTCGCTTGATGGTTGAGGGCGTTCACCATGTGAACATAACGCAACCTTGTGAGGATATTTTGGTCGCACCGGATGAAGCCGTCGCACTAGGGGATATTGTCTTGTCTGAACGGGGGCGTGCTTATTGATGCTTTCCTCACTTTTGCCCCCAAATTCGAGCTTGTTTGAACGTTGTTTTGCAGAAGCAATGGCTCTTGACCCTCACGTTAAAATGGCACTCGAAGAAATACCCCGCGCGAAATTTATCACGCGTCCGCCTTCTTGGTTGCCCTTTTTAATAGACGAATATGGCTTACAAGAATTAACCCCTTATTTCTCTAACCTCTATGATTTAATTGATCAGGGTCTTGCATGGCAAAATATTCGCGGCTCCCTTGCGGCAATAGAGATAGGGCTTGAATGGCTAGGGATTTCGGCACGCTTTCAACCCGCCTGGACGGGGCGAGCATGGTGGAATTCCTTTCAACTTGATTTTGATCAGTTGCCTGAACGCAAAAGCCTTGAAGCCATTGAAGCGATTACCGACCTTTCCAAAAGTTTGCGCTCTGATTTTCGCCGTGGGACCTATGGTTATGATGTGCAAGCCTTGGAAGGCAATATGTCACGCCTTGATGACAGCATGTTGGAGTATGAAAGCGGTGTTCACTTAACAGCTGGGGACACTTTGTTTTCCTTTGGGCGCACAACAGAGATCAATCACACGCTCACAAGAGAAGAAGGCAGGCTTATTGGTAATTGGATAGATGACTTTGACGAGGAGTTAAGCTGGAACCAAATTGATTATCCTTGGGATTTGGCAAATTTTCCGTGGTGTTCGGTCAAAAAACATGAACGCGATATGCTTATGGCAGAATGGTTTCATGGTCGCACGCTTTATCTCGTGTTAAAAGACAGCCAAAATAGCGTGATTGGGTATCGCAGATGCTATGCTGTAGCGCCTGTCGAACAGGCTTTGGATGGTGTTTATAGCCATTCAGGCAATCACTATCAGCCCTCCTCGATGGGCACGGCGCTTCTTGTTGCAGCCCGCACAGATTTTGAAGATGTTGAGGACAAACAAGCCGCTTCTGTTTCCCTTCTCGTTCATGGCATTCCCAAACAAGATATCCCCCTTGATATCCCCCTGGGCAAGCTTTGGCTTGGAGCTCATGAACTGCGTGGTGGTGTAGAGATACTCAAAACACCTATCAATATTCCTTTGCGTGCCGATGTTCGCGAACAATTCAAGATTTTATTGAGGTTTTAATATGAAGCATGAAAGTGGTTTACCCTTTGCAATTGACAGATCTCGCGGCAAAGAGGAACAACAAAGCGTGGTGTTTTATGGCACGCGTCCCTTTATTCAAAGTGGTGAACTCAATGAGGTTCAAACCATTATAAGGGGGCGGCATGACCGTTTGGGGCGCCTTGTTGCAAAAGAAGGAGACCGCATTGAACGGGCTGATGCTTTTGTCAACAAAGACACAAGGACCGTCACTTTAACGGATGGCAAGATTTATATTGCCGGTGATATTTTTTCCGTTGCACCAGCTGTACTCAACAATGTTGCCATGATTGGGCGCTTGGAAATTGGTGTGAAGCTGCAAAAAAAATGGATAACACACGAAGATGATCCAGAGCTCTTGGGGCAAGTCCCTGGCACCTTAGCAGAAGGAGAGCCCGGAGCGGCACGCGAAACAGCAAAGCTTGTTTGGGCACTAAAAGAGGATGCGCAGAATGGCACTTTCTTTCCGGTTTATATTTTACAAGATGGTGTTCTGATTGATCAAAAATCGCCCTCACTGCTTGAACCCGCCATGCAAGCCATTGCGACGTACGACCGCGCCCATGGACATTATATCGTGAGTGGCTGCCGTGTGAGCGCATTGGGAGCCAATAACGGTTGCCAAGTCTTTAGTATTCAAGAAGGAGAAGCCAATATCAATGGCTTTAAACGCAAGCGCCTTGCCGCCTTGCGCCATGAAGAACTCGAGGACTTTTCGACAAGCGTTGTTCCAAGCGAAACGCATATTTTTGCGCCCCCAAAAGGGAAAAACAGTTTCACCTTTAAACCCTATTATTTTCCTATTGCCGATATTCAATCTCTTTTGTTGACAAAAGAAAAGACCGTTAACGTCACCCGCGGTGCCGTTGCTGCTGGGCGTGATGGGGTGCCGGATAAAAGCATCACCTCTTTTATCAAAATTGTTCAAGGAACTAAGGAATTTAAAGAAGGAACGGATTTTAAAAAAACCGGAGACACCATTGATTGGGCACCGGTGGGAGACGAACCTTTAGCAGGGAGCAGCTATAAGGTGACTTATCGCTATCGCGCAAAAATCACGGCTGATAAAGTAACAGCGCAGGAAATCACTGTCTCAGGGGGTGCGGAGGGTGGTGATATTATCGTCAGTTATACTTACAAATTACCCCGCATTGACCGTATTGGTCTCAACACGGGGGGCAATGTGGTTTACATCAAAGGTATCTCAGTAGACCAACCCATGGCACCCAGTGTCCCTGATGATGTGTTGTCCCTTGCAACCATTACCAACAATTGGCTTGAAACGCCGGTTGTGGTCAATGATGGCACCCGTGTTGCCCCCTATGATGAGATGTGGCGCTATTTTCAACGGGTGCTTTCGCTTGACCGTCTCATGCAATTAGAGCGTATTAAAAGCAATGTTGACTCTAAAGAACCCGTTGCCAAAAAGGGCATGTTTGCAGACCCTTTTCTTGATGATAGTTACAGAGATGAAGGCTTTCAACAAACAGGTGCTGTAGGCAACGGCATTTTACAGCTTGCCATTGACCCAACATTCTATACTGCTCCTTTAAAAGCGCCTGTCACGCTTGACTGGACAAATGAAGTGATTATTGCGCAAGAGTTGACAACGGCTTGCGAAAAAATCAATCCTTATCAAAATTTTGCAACCTTACCTGGTACAGTAACCCTTGAACCCGCGACAGACTTTTGGCATGAACAGCGTACCGATTGGCTCTCAAGCGTGACCAATCAACTGAACATGGGATGGAACCGTGGGAGAAGCGTTCGTAAAACAGAAATCAGTGATGACTTGGTCAATGCACATCAAGAACAAACCGACTTTTTAAGACAAATTACTCTTCACTTTAAAATTGAAGGCTTTGGCAGTAGCGAAATCTTGGAAAGTCTTACCTTTGATGGTGTGAATGTTTTACCAAAGAGTCTCCTTATTGCCGATAGCAAGGGCACCCTTGAGGGCGCTTTCACGATTCCACAAAATATTACGGCTGGCACAAAAAATGTTGTGGCACGGGGAAAAGGTGGAACCATTGCAACGGGTCTTTTTACAGGTCAAGGCGTGATTGATGTGAAAGTGATGCGGCGCACCACAACAGTAAAGATATGGACGCAATTTGACCCACAAGCGCAAGTCTTTACCCCCGATGAAACACGGCAAATCACCGGTATTGACTTTCATCTTTGCAAAATCGGTAATGAGAACCATGATTTGGTGATTGATTTGGTCACTACAGAAAACGGTTATCCGACCGCCGATATTCAAGCACAAAGCTTTTATTCTATGAAGGGTGCAAAGCTAGGGTGGGCAGAGGCACGCTATGATGTCCCTTTGTTAGTCCCTAATGACCGTCTCACTGCTTTTGTCATTAAAACCGATGATGCTGATCATTCTGTCTCACTAGCAAAGCTTGGGGATTTTGATGCAGAACACCAGAGATACGTCTCGAGTCACCCTTACGTGACCGGTCCACGCTTTTCTTCTGTTAACGCACAAAGTTGGACAGCCCATCAAGATGAAGCCTTAGCCTTTCGAGTGCTGGCGGCACGCTACACACAAACAGAAAAAACCATTGATCTTGGCACTTTTGATCTTGTGGACTGCTCTGATTTACAAATACGCGCAGCCATTGAATTGCCTTCAAGCGATTGTTCTGTCATCTTTGAAATTGAAAGAAACAATGGCACAATTTATCAACTCCTGCCCTTTCAATTGCTCAGTCTTACTGAATATATCAGTGAAAAGATAAAGCTTCGCGCTATTCTCAAAGGAACAGAGAAGCTCTCACCCGTCTTGTTTGCGCCTGTTCAATTGATTGCGGGAAAGATCCATAAGGAAGCTACCTATGTCACGCGTGCTTTTGCCTTTGGTGAAAAAGCAAGATTGACCAGCTATATCAAAACCTTTTTACCAGGTGGTGCAACCTTTACACTCGAGATGCAACTGGATGATGGTGCTTTCACCCCTTTGAAATTAGAGGAAACAGAACAACTCGCTGAACCGCTTTGGACAGAACGAAAATTTACCAGCAGTGATAAAGGCGCCAAACAAGCGCGCTTGAAACTCACGCTTACCGGTGGACCGGCGGCACGGTCAATGGTGCGTGATTTTGGCGCTGGCATATTATAATGGGAAAATGAGAGATGACAAAAACCAAAAAACTCGACATGGAATTGCCTAAAGAAGGACGCTTTATCAGTTCTGAATTCCCAATCTTGCGGGAAAACTTGACCAAAATTGATCAAGCTCTTTTGGCTGTTGAGGAAAAGGTAAACGAAAAAGCACCTTCAAAACACACGCATACAATAAGTGATATCGCAGATCTTGAAGCAGCCCTTAAGGGCAAGATGGCAGCGGATAAAACCTTCTCATTTGCTGATTTAAGCGATATCGAGGGGGCAAAAGATGCTGCAAATAATTATGTTCTCTATAAATCAAGCAACAATAACTTCACCTTTGGCAGTGCTGTCTCACTGTTAGGCGCGCATCAACATAAAACCGAAGATATCGTGGGGCTTGATGATTTTAGAGCC
>NZ_JBHIPT010000063.1:0-9661 GCF_042196205.1 Bartonella sp. AP21QHHD
GAGGTCTTCCCATGATCAACGTGACCAATCGTACCAATATTAACATGCGGTTTTGTTCGTTCAAACTTGCTCTTCGCCATTTGAGCTCTCCATTTTCCGTCCAAGCCAAGGACTAAGTTAAAAATTAATTACCAACCTGAAATTACGCGTATTTCTTTTGAATCTCCAAAGCAACAGCTGAAGGCACAGGCTCGTAATGATCAAACTGCATTGTATACTGCGCACGCCCCTGACTCATAGAGCGAAGAGTATTCACATAACCAAACATATTTGCCAAAGGAACCATTGCATTCACAACCGTTGCAATGCCGCGCGCTTCAGTTCCTGAAATCTGCCCCCGACGAGAATTGAGATCACCAATAACATCACCAACATAATCATCTGGAGTAACAACTTCCACCTTCATGATCGGTTCAAGAAGCTGTGCACCAGCCTTCTTTGCCCCATCACGAAAAGCCGCACGAGCAGCAATCTCAAAAGCCAAAACCGAAGAATCAACATCGTGATAGCCACCATCAATGAGAGTCGCTTTTACACCAAGCATAGGAAAGCCCGCAAGAGGACCTGACCCCATAACACTCTCAATCCCTTTTTGGACACCGGGAATATATTCTTTAGGAACAGCACCACCAACAATCTTTGACTCAAAAATAAAGTCATCACCATCATGAGGCTCAAAAACAATTTTCACACGAGCAAATTGACCTGCACCACCCGATTGTTTCTTATGCGTATAATCAATTTCCGCCATTTTAGTAATTGACTCACGATAAGCAACTTGAGGCTGCCCAACATTTGCTTCAACCTTAAACTCACGCCGCATACGATCAACAATAATATCAAGATGAAGCTCACCCATTCCAGCTATAATAGTCTGACCAGATTCCTCATCCGATTTAACACGAAATGAAGGATCTTCGGCTGCTAGACGGTTAAGAGCAATACCCATTTTTTCTTGATCTGCTTTTGTCTTCGGTTCAATTGCAATCTCAATAACAGGCTCTGGAAATTCCATCCTCTCCAAAATAACAGGTTTCAAAGGATCACAAAGAGTATCCCCTGTTGTCGTCTCCTTAAGTCCTGCAAGAGCAACAATATCACCAGCAAATGCTTCTTCAATATCCTCACGAGAATTTGAATGCATTTGAAGCATACGCCCCAAACGCTCTTTTTTCTTTTTCACAGTATTCTCAAGAGAAATACCTTTCTGAACTTTACCTGAGTAAATACGACAGAACGTCAATGAACCAACAAAAGGATCATTCATAATTTTAAAAGCAAGCATAGATAACGGAGCATCATCAGAAGATTCGCGTGTCGTCTCAGCCTCAGTCTTTACATCAATACCCTTAATCGCCGGAATATCAATTGGAGAAGGAAGATAGGAAACAACAGCATCCAAAAGTGGCTGCACCCCCTTGTTTTTAAAAGCCGTACCACAAAGAACCGGATGAAACTGAACTTCTACTGTCCCCCTACGAATGAGAGAAACAAGCTGCTCGTTGGTTGGCATAACACCTTCCAAATAAGCCTCTGTCGCAGCTTCATCAACCTCCACAGCCATCTCAATCAATTTCTCGCGATATTCTTCAGCTTTCTCCTTTAAATCAGAGGGAATTTCACTTATCACTGCCGAGGCACCAATAGAACCATCCCACTTTAAAGCCTTCATTTCTACAAGATCAACAACACCTTCAAAGTCATTTTCAGCACCAATCGGCAACTGCAAAACAAGCGCTTTAGCACCTAACCGAGAACCAACCATCTCCACACTACGATAAAAATCAGCTCCTATTTTGTCCATTTTATTAACAAAAACCATACGAGGCACGCGATACTTCTCAGCTTGCCGCCAAACAGTTTCCGTCTGAGGCTCCACACCAGCATTTGCATCCAACAAGGCTATTGCACCATCAAGAACACGCAAAGAGCGCTCAACTTCAATCGTAAAATCAACGTGCCCTGGCGTATCAATAATATTAAAGCGACGCTTCCGACCGTCCTGCCCTTCCCAAAACGTCGTTGTCGCAGCAGATGTAATCGTAATACCGCGCTCCTGCTCCTGCTCCATCCAATCCATTGTAGAAGCACCATCATGGGTCTCGCCAATTTTATGATTCTTACCGGTATAGAACAGAATACGTTCAGTCATCGTAGTCTTACCGGCATCAATATGCGCCATAATACCAAAATTACGATAATCTTCAATTTTATATTCGCGAGCCATTATATTTGCCTTAGTTTAAAACTTCTACCAGCGATAGTGAGAAAAAGCACGATTAGCTTCAGCCATACGATGAACATCTTCACGCTTTTTCACGGCAGAACCACGATTATTAGCCGCATCCATCAATTCACCAGATAAACGCTCAATCATCGTCGTTTCATTTCGACCACGTGCCGCCGCAATCAACCAACGAATAGCAAGAGCCTGACGACGATCAGGACGAACATCAATCGGAACTTGATAAGTAGCGCCACCAACACGGCGTGAACGAACCTCAATGTGAGGAGCAACATTCTCTAAAGCTCGATGAAATAGAGCCACAGGATCTGTTTTTACTCTTTTTTCTACAGAATCGAGCGCACCATAAACAATACGCTCTGCAACTGATTTTTTACCATCAAACATAATGGCATTCATAAATTTCATAATAACCAAATCACCAAATTTTGGATCTGGATTAATCTCACGCTTTTCTGCTCTATGACGACGGGACATTGGCTTTGTCTCTCAATATTATTTTGGACGCTTTGCGCCATACTTTGAACGACGCTGTTTACGATTCTTGACACCCTGCGTATCAAGCAAACCACGAATAATGTGATAACGAACTCCTGGCAAATCTTTCACACGACCACCACGAATCATTACAACAGAGTGCTCTTGAAGATTATGTCCCTCTCCAGGAATATAACCAATCACCTCGAATCCATTCGTCAAGCGAATTTTAGCAACTTTACGAAGAGCAGAATTAGGTTTCTTCGGTGTTGTCGTATAAACACGCGTACAAACACCACGCTTCTGCGGATTCGACTGCAGAGCAGGAACCTTATTACGTTTAACTGGCGCTACACGCGGCTTGCGAATCAACTGGTTTACGGTAGGCATGCAACCTTCCTCTTTTCGATTTACATTCGTCTCACCCAATCGGGCTTTTCTATTTTCATCTCTATCCACCCCAACAAAATCGGAGCAGATATCTAAGTCTACACACAAAATCGGGCACACCTGCAAAAAACAGTTTACCCGACCATAAGCAGAGAAGGCAATAGCCTTTTGCACTAGCATTTGCTTTTAATCTTCTTAACACCTGTGAATAATCCGGTTCATATCCAAAACACCTGATTACATTCACATCGGTTATGTCCATCTCTAATAGCGAGAACACGTACATTCGTCAAGAACTAAACAGCAGAAAGTTTTTAAAAATGAAAATAAATTAAATTTTAAAGCTTTAAATTTGCTTTTACCGCTACTCTTGATAAATCAATTTACCATAAGTAATATCCCCTATAAATAAAAAAGTAGCGATATGACTGTAGTAAAACATAGCAGTAAATTGAATTGCATATTTGATATCTAATGATGAGCACCATGAAAATAGCAACGTGGAATATTGCTGGAATAAAAGCGCGACATGAAACATTATGTCAATGGCTGCAGCAAAGCCAACCGGACATAGTCTGTTTACAGGAAATTAAAAGTATTGATGAAAATTTTCCACGCGATACAATTGAAAATTTAGGTTACCATATAGAAACACACGGACAAAAAAGTTTTAATGGCGTTGCGATTCTCTCTAAAAAAACACCAGATGAAGTGATCCGTCGATTACCAGGCAATGATAATGATAAACAAACACGTTACATTGAAGCTGTTTATTCAACAAACAAAGGTGTTGTTCGTGTTGCATCTCTCTATTTGCCAAATGGGAATCCTATTGAGAGTGAAAAATATTCCTATAAGATAGAATGGATGGAAAGATTATATACACATGCAAAATCATTGCTTGCGTATGAAGAACCTCTTATTCTAGCAGGTGATTATAATGTCATCCCCACTCCATTAGATGCAAAAAAACCTCAAGAATGGTATCAAGATGCCTTATTTCTTGGAGAAACAAGAAAAGCATTCCAACGTATTCTTCATTTAGGTTTTTATGATGCTATCCGGAATGTCACCGATACTCCCTCCTTCAGTTTTTGGGATTTTCAGGCAGGTGCTTGGCCTAAGAATAATGGGATTCGCATTGATCATTTATTATTATCACCAGAAGCTGTTGATCAATTAATTTGCGCTCATAGCCAAACAGAAGTAAGGGGATATCAAAAACCATCCGACCACGTTCCTGTTTGGATTCACCTTAATATCAATTAAGAAAGTAAAATCCTCATTTCATGAGACAACAAAAAAATTCCACTCAAAAATAATAACTATGCTACAGCATATAAACAGTATATCTTAAGCAAATAAAATAAAAATAAATGAATGGAGGACATAAATGAAGAAATCATTATTAATGCTTATTGCAGCAACGGCCATTGGATTCTCAAGTTTCGCGCATGCTGAACATGATACTCTTGAAAAAATAAAACGAACAGGGGAAATTACTTTAGGTGTCCGTGAATCATCTGGTTTAGCCTACGCCCTTGGTAATAATAAATATGTAGGTTTTCATACAGAAATGGCAGAACGGATCATTGATGATATCTCAAAAAAAATTGGTAAACCAATTAAAGTTCATTATCTTCCCATCACTTCTCAAAATAGAATTCCTCTCTTAAAAAATAAAACCTATGATTTTGAGTGCGGCTCAACAACACATGATATTGCCCGCAGTAAAGAAGCAGCATTTGCTTATACGACATACATTGAAGAGGTTCGGATTGCTGTAAAGAAAAACTCTAACATTAAATCTCTTGAGGATTTAAATGGAAAAACAGTTGCAACGACCACCGGTACAACATCTGTTCAACTTATTCGTAAAAATAAACGTGCAAAAAACATTCAGTTTAAAGTTTTAAAGGGGAAAGATCACGGAGATAGTTTTTTATTATTAGAATCTGGTAAGGCAGATGCTTTTGTCATGGACGCTTCAATTCTTGCTGGACATATTGCTAAATCAAAGAATCCATCTGATTATGTCATTCTTGATACTGTACTTTCAGTCGAACCTATTGCCTGTATGCTCAGATTAAATGACAAAAAATTTGAACAAACAATCAATGATAGTATCGTACGTCAGATTAAAGATGAATCACTGGAAAAGCTTTATAATAAGTGGTTTATGAAACCGATCCCACCTGCTAACACTGTTATGAACCTTCCCTTATCAAAACAAACAAGATATGCTTGGGATCACCCAAATAATAAGCCTCGAGAAAGCTACGCAGAAAAAGATTTATAGAGTTTAATAAAGAAGAACCACACTCTTTTGAAATTGAGTGTGGTTTATATTTTAATTCACTTTTTAATAAATCTGGACTATGTAGATGCGCGTGGTTTATTGTCCTATTTGTGAATGACTAATTTGAGGGAATATCAATTAATGGACTTTTCTTTCCTTTGTAGAGATGACCTTACTCAAACATTGGTAACAGGATGCTTGGGAACTCCCGGCGTAAGTCATACCTATTTAGATACACTTCTCGATGGCTTAAAAAATACAATTATATTGTCTATCACTTCACTTATATTAGCTGTATTGTGTGGTGTTATTATAGGAACAATGCGCACTTTACCCAAAACATCCATAATCAATTATATATTTCGCACTATCGGTACTATTTGGGTAGAGATTATGCGTAATATTCCCCTCCTTGTACAAGTGTTTTTGTGGTATTTTGTTGTTCCGAAGATTTATCCACCAGCGATGAAATTTTCCCCCATTCTCTTAATAACATGCGCATTGGGATTCTTTACATCTGCACGCATTGCTGAACAGGTTCGTTCAGGCATTGAAGCGATTCCTTCTGGACAACGCTATGCTGCTATGGCAATGGGATTTACAACTTATCAAAGTTATCGCTATATTATACTACCACGTGCTATACGTGCAATTATGCCACCTCTTACTTCAGAAGCAATGGGGATTGTGAAAAATTCATCTATAGCATTCGCCGTTTCAATAAATGAGCTCATGCAATTTCAATACCAAACAATTGAAGAAGTAAGCCATGTTTACGAAAATTATTTGCTTGTTACGATCCTTTATATTCTAATAGCCTTATTCGTATTCATTGTGATGACAGTCATTGAACAAATACTCAAAATTCCTAATTTTCAAACAAAGGGAAATTGAATATGGTGAATTTCATAAGCTCTCAGTTTGGACTTTATTTTCCTTTCAATTTTTCCGACTTTGATTTTTCCTTTTTTACCTTTGATGTATTTCGTTCTTACATTTTATCAGGTTTACTCTTTAGCGTTTTTCTAACTCTTTTTGCAACGGTATTGGGGTTTGTTTTCGGCACACTTTTAGCAATGATGCGCCTTTCTTCCATAAAACTTCTTTCTTGGTTTGCAATCAGTTACATAACAGCTATGCGTTCAATACCACTTGTGATGGTTATCTTATGGTTTTTCGTGCTTCTGCCTTTTTTAACTGGTATATCCATTGGTGCAAATAAATCAGCACTCATTACCTTTACCGCATTTGAAACGGCTTATTTTGCTGAGATTATGCGTGCTGGAATCAATTCAGTTCCGCAAGGACAAAAATATGCAGGACAAGCTCTTGGAATGACATATTGGCAAAGTATGTACATTGTCATTCTTCCTCAAGCCTTTAGAGATATGCTTCCAGTCTTTTTAACACAAGTTATTATCCTTTTTCAGGATACAACCCTTGTTTATGCCATCAGTGGTCATAGCCTTTTGAATGGTTTTGATATTGCTGCTAATAATTTTGGTGTAAAGCAAGAAGCTTATATCTTAGCAGCTATTTTCTATTTTGTTATCTGTTTTACACTGTCACAAATAGTTTTGTATTTACAAAAAAAAGTATCCATTATTCGCTAACAGGAAAAAAAATGTCTACTCATATGATCGAAATAAAAAATGTTTCTAATTGGTATGGCGAAATTAAAGTCCTTAAAAACTGTACAACCAACATTAATAAAGGAGAAGTCGTTGTCGTTTGTGGTCCATCAGGCTCAGGAAAGTCAACACTCATTAAAACTATTAACGCTCTCGTCCCTTTTCAAAAAGGTGAAATTTGGATTAATGGAATACCAGTTCATTCAAAAAAAACGAATCTGCCTAAATTGCGAAGTCAGGTAGGAATGGTGTTTCAACACTTCGAGCTTTTCCCCCATTTATCTGTCACAGAAAATTTGACAATTGCACAAATCAAAGTCCTAAAACGAAGCAAAAAAGAAGCACTTGAACGTGGATTGTTATATCTTGAACGCGTTGGACTCATTGAACACAAAGATAAATATCCTGGTCAACTTTCTGGAGGGCAACAACAACGTGTTGCTATTGCACGTGCCTTAACTATGGATCCACTTGTCATGCTTTTTGATGAACCAACATCTGCTCTAGATCCTGAAATGGTAGGTGAAGTACTCGATGTCATGATTAGCTTAGCAGAAGAAGGTATGACGATGATTTGTGTAACCCATGAAATGGGATTTGCACAAAAAGTATCGGAGCGTGTTATTTTCATAGATCAAGGAACAATTCTTGAAGACTGCTCATCTAAAGAGTTCTTTTCTGATCCGCAAGCAAGAAAACCGAGAACGCAAGAATTTTTGTCTAAAATCCTAAGTCATTAGCCGTTAGATTATCAAAAAAAGCTATCTTTACTATGAACTTGTATACAAGAAAACAGAGTTTAATATAAGATGAGAGAATGTAAAAATATTACAATCAGATGTTTAAAAACTGTTATTCTTTAAAATCTCAACAACCAGTGAAATTGCTGTACGTCTCTCAGATTCATTACAAAGAGCAAAAGCCTCTTCTTGCAAAGGGTGAATCCAATTTTCGTCTTTTACGTTAGCTTTTTATAGGCAGCAGTTAACATTGCTGCCCCACGGACAATTTTTCCTTCTTTAAGCAGTATATTTCCAAGCATTGCTTGGGCAGAAGGATTTTCTTTTTTTGCTGAAAGTTGAAACCATCGTGCTGCTTGTATAAGATTTTTCTCCCTTCCCTCTCCCTTTAAAAATATTTTTCCTAAATGATACTGAGCTTTAGGATTTCCATAGTTTACCGCAGCCTGCATATAAAGATGAGAAGCATAAGAAGGATCAGGTTTCACAGGTGATTGAGGAATACCTTTTTTTATATATCCGGCAAGTTTAATCAATGCATCAGAAACATAACTTTCATCCTCTGAACCAAGATCAGCACCTTTTTCAACAATATATGCAAAAAATTATATGCCTTATAATCATTTTTAGGGACACCATCACCGTTTGCATAGATAGAGCCAAGTTTCCAATTCGCACCAATATAGCCTCTCTTAGCAGCACAACGTAATGCTGCAATAGCCTGAGTTATATGCCCATTTTTATAAACAGACATGCCACGTTTTAAAAAATAAAACGAACCATCATTCGCTTCTTGCAAGCTATTGACATCTATTACATAAACAGTCGAAAAGAATCCCTCTAAAATCACAACAATCGTGACTTTTTTCCATATCTGAAACCTATTAACCATTCCCCCTACCTCAATTTTAATGATTATATCTGTTACAAATTTCTTTGTAGATATTTAAACTCTTTTTCTTAGTAAGAAGCATACGCAATTTTAAAGTAAAAATTTTAAAAGAAAAAACAAATAGATAAAAACCATCCAATAGGATTTATCGATCTTAAAATTTTATACGTATGAGCAAAAATCGTTCAATAGAATAACGTGCATTAAACAGCAACTTGAGAACGAAGAGAATACATGATGAATGGTAAACGTTTGAGTATAAAAAACAATACGAAAGATGGATAAATATAATGATGATAGTTAACTTATAACTTCACGACTGCCTTACCACCTTAAAGATGAAGTTTTTTGCCTCCGTCAATCTATAAACAATACAGCTTTTTGTTTAACGGATTGCACCTAACATCATTTCACATGGGGTTACTTCATACTTTACACACAAGTTTTACCTCAGAATACTCACCACTACATACAAAAAATACCACATATGTAATTTTACATGCCTTATATTGCTACTCTAAATGATGATATTTTACAGAAATAAAACAAGATATTGATTTTAATGATACTTTACCATTTTGCATGTTGAATGAGGACCTCGAATATCGTAAGATTCTCTCATTCCAAACTTGTTCCATGTTAAATCAATCAAAACCATCCGCTTGCACATTACAAGTAGAGAGAGCTATGTGGATAAAAACTCTGTGTAAGAAAGAACTAAAAATGCCTCTTACGAACGGTTTGAGCTAAGGGTTGTCCGGATATTGGACAGAATGGTGCCCCCAGCGCTTGTTACTTCACAAGCATAAAGAAGGGAAGCTCAATAGATTTACCGTTATACCATTTATGGATAACATGTAAGTTTTATGTAAAAATAACTTGCTGTATTTATACAGCTTTTTTACTGTGAGGGACGCGTAAATAAAAGTTAGGGAATAGGATTTTCTAACATTTGTCTACAACAGTAGCATTTTCTTTTCTTTGCGC
>NZ_JBHIPT010000064.1:0-1360 GCF_042196205.1 Bartonella sp. AP21QHHD
AAAAGCCGTGTCTTAAAGGACGCGGCTTTTTTTTATTCTATCTTTTAGACGCCACAGCCGCTTTAATCAATTCCTCTACAGTCTTTATCTATCTACAAAAGGATATTAAACCTGTAGAAATCTCTTTTCTTCCTGTAACCCATGCCCCCAAAATAAGTTGCGTATCTCCAAAAACACGCGCCCTGCCACCAATAATTGCCTTTCCATAAGCACGTACATTACCGTAAACCTTCGCAAACCCATTAACACACGCCTCATCACAAATTATTGCATTTTCAAAAACCTTCGCATGCCCCCAAACCATAGCAGCATTATAAACCTTGGCATCATCACCAACCCAGCAATTGCCATCATGTGATAAGTTGTATTCACTTTCAATAAAGCCCCCTAAATCTCCTTTTTTAACACTTCCAAAACTTCTTAAAGCTTTAATGCGATAAAGTGTTCTAACTCTACCATAGAGATGGTCTTTAACTTCTGTAGTTTCATTAGTAAGTTCATATTTTTTGGATACAGTTTTAGTGGTCATAGGTAGCTCCCTAATCTAATATTCAAACAAATTTTTAAATGAAATGGTTATAAGGAGGCGCCCCCGCACCGCCCTATTGTTTAATTAAGCAGCTTCTTTTTCACATTCTAATTCACATTCTAAATCGTCATCATTTTCCGATTCAAGATCAGCATCATAATAGTCTTCAAAATCATCATAATACTCATGACGATAATAATCATCTTCACTACCAAATTCGGGATATGCTTCATTCCAAATATGATCATCTGCTGTTAAAGAAGCGGCGCTATGAACATAAGAATCTCCTGAGATAAGAGCACCACATACAACGGCATCATCGAAAACACGCGCGTCATCACAAATATAAGCAGCACCGCTTATTTTTGCATTGCCTCCAACATGAGCATTATCACAAATGACGGCATCATCAGAAATATGAGCATGATCAGTTACATAGGCATTATCATAAATCTTTGCATTGCCTTCAATTACAACAGCACCTTTAATATGAGCATTCCCATAAAGACGCGCATTGCCTCCCATAAAAATAGCTTCAAAAATAGCATTCCCATAAATTTTTGCATTCCCACAAACGTCTACAAAAAAGCTTCTTACTTTTGCATTCCCAGAAACGCGGGCATTTTGAAAAACGCGGGCTTTATCATATACCCAGCACGTACCATAATGCGATAGGTTGCTTTCATTTTCTATAAAACCACCTAAATCCCCCGCCTTGACATCTCCAAAATCTTTTAAGGCGCGTATACGGTATAATGTGAGACCAGTCATATGATCTATTTCATTAGTCAATTCATATTTTTTGGATGGTTTTCTCTTTTTAACTGTAGC
>NZ_JBHIPT010000065.1:0-4409 GCF_042196205.1 Bartonella sp. AP21QHHD
AGTGTTTTGATCACTTGAATATTTATATAACAAAATACGTATTTATTGTCAAACAATATTTTATCTTTTTTGATATTTTTTTTAATACGTTATGTATTGATAATATCTTATGCTTATTAATTTCTTCTTTTATATTTATGTGCTTTTAAAGATATATTATAGGCTTTATGAAACGATTGCGTATTTTCTGAATCTATACATTGATAATATTTAGAAACGCTCTCATAGTGCGTATTTTTAACTTTATAACCTATCAGTTTTTTTCACTAAATGAATTTTAATTTTTTTGTGAATTTTTTTTATAACACATTTGCAACTTAACAGCTTTTCATAGAGATGGTCTTTATAACCAACCCTTTCATTTGCATTATGATTATAAAACCTTGCTGTTTTTATGCATTCTCTATAGCTGTTATATGCTTTATAGCCACCGCATCATTTTTCATTTTCATAAGAGAAACGATAAATAGGATAATTACGATTTATAGACTGTTATGAAAACATCTCAATAGAAACTGATCATTATAGAGATGAGCAAAATCCCTTTTAATAAACTTTTGTCAGTCTTGTCAGTTCTTTTTAGAACCTATATCATTTTTTTTAAATGAGAGAAAATTAAAATCATTATATTTCAATAAGTTAAGTTTTATGAATTTTTCAAAATACAACTTATTAAAACAGCCATAACAAATAAATACAACTGTAAATATATATTTGTCAGTTTATGTCAGTACATTGAATCGACAAAAGTGATCATTTAGTGAATGATTAAAACATGTCTTATGAGAGTATGTAATCTTTAAAGCCTTTCAAAAGATAGTTTGTAACTCATATGAAATGCTATCAAGACCATTATGGTTATGAGTTTTGAAGATTTTGAGTATTTTGAGGGGTCCTTTTACCCCCCTTTATATATTTTTTTCAATCAAAAAATAAAAGTTATTATATTTCAATATGTTAATGTTTTAAATAAACAACCTATATTACACAAAACACGTAAATACAATCTGTAATATATATAAAAAGGGGTTTTGAAGGTATTTTGAGGGTTTGAGAAACATTCAAAACCTATAAGTAATATAAGAAAATGAATATACATAACTCTCTTTAAACAAAGCTTCTGATAACAATAAAGCTATCATTTTAGATTACGGTATAATCTTTTAAAGGCAATGTAAAAGAAGCGTATTCACTTTAAGATGGGATTTATTAAAAATCTTAAAGCAATCCAAAGTACAGTGTTAAAAAGTGCAAAGCCTTATCTTTTATGATAACGCATATAAAATATTCTTTTAAAGATTATATGTAAGCAATTTATAAAAGGGGCATAGAACCTATAGGTATAAAACCTTATACCCTTTATGAGTTATCATACCCATTATGTGAACATGCTTTATAAGTTATTCAGTTTCTCTTAGTTCTAATTTTGGTAAGTTCTTAACGATTTTCATTGTTTCTAGACTTACTGTAATAACCCTTTGAAATAACTCTAGAGGGTAAGCAGGGTTACCAATGGTTTCAACAGCATAACGATTGGCATCATTCACAATGCCGCTCTTTTTATCTGTCTTAACACATTGACGCCCCATAACCCATTCAAGAGCAGGTTTGCCATTGACGATATACTTATAAGCTTCAAGAGGGATATCTGTTATTGTGATATTGCTATTATAAAAAACAGTCGATTTATCCTTTTCCTTACTATTCTTAATTTTTGCGAATTTCATTTCAGTTACATAATAGAATTTTTCGGGATTAGAGATCTCTGTCTGTTTTGGATTACCCTTTTTAAAGGTTACTGGATAAGGTTTTACATCTTCATAATTCACATGCAAATGACCCAATTCACGCCCTGCTGTTACAAATTTCCAAAAATCATCAGCACTCTTTACACAAGGGATACGAGGTAATTCTTTGCATAAATTATCAGCATAACGAGAGCGATAATCTTCTGAATGAAGCAAACCGTAAACATAATAGAATAGATCATCTTTTGTTATGGTTTCATTCGGATAAGCCATTTTAAAATATGCTAGTCCTTCATCCGTAATGGCATCACGTCTCTGTAAACCAGATGTTGTGTTTTTCTCTGTAGAATTCGTAAATAAATGAGATTGTTTTTCACTTTTATTTTTTGAAACTAGAGTGTCTTCGTAAATATAGCGTGGAAAGCATTGGCTATTATCTATCACACCCACATCAGGTACATTTTTAGTCATCAAGATAGAAAATCCACCTCTTGCTCCTACAGCAGCAATTTTTATGACTCTATTTTCAATTATTTTTCCCATAGGAAATATATGCGGCATTTGATAAACTGATTCATTCAAAGTACGATTATAATAAAGCCACTGTTGTGTAAAAGGACGATACAAACTCTGAGTGAGACATGTCTCTTCAAATTCAAAAATTTTGCCTCTAATTAACTGTTGTTTAACACTATAGCTCCAACTGATTTTCCTTTCATCGGAATTGACAAAACTATCTACATCCCTTGTACGTGCTTTACTATCGGTATGTGTATAAGTGTCATTAAAACGTTCCACTTCGCTATTATAGAACGTAATCATATTCTTCATGTTCTTTGCCACTATTTCACGGCTTGAGTTATATGCCCATGCATCACGATTGGTTTTTAGACCACAAGAATAAGTCTCAAAAAACTTTTTATCATGTCCCTTTTTAGCACCTATGGCTAAAAATGATTTGAAACTGTCATCACGTTGATTAAGCCAATCCCCATGCTTATCTGGTGTAATTATTTGCCAACCTTGTTTGCTCCGTGTAATATCATTAATACTCCTAAATTTTTCAATTATCGTGAGCTTTTCTTCTCTATTGAGATAATCTCCAATATCACGGAAATATATTTTCCCCTGTTGTTTGGATTTTGGATTTTTAACCAAAATAGAGATAGCAATAGGGGCACGAGATCCTTCACCAAAAATCTTACCACCTTCTTTACGAGAAATTTCTCCAGAGGTTCGTTGATTACCCCGCAAATGGAAAACATAAAGGCTACTAAATTCTTCAACAAGGCATTTTCGTAAACCATCCATAGAACTTCCATTAATAAAACCGGCATTTGTAACAAAACCAATAACACCACAGTCTTTTATACGGTCACTTGTCCAACGAATGGCGCGAATATAGCTGTCATAAAGTGCTTGCACATAAGTTGTTTTGGATTGAGCAGCATATGTCTCACGAATACGTTTATCTAATATCGGATAAGGCGTATTCTTTGCATTGTCATTTTCACTTTTTTGACCTGTTGAATAAGGAGGGTTACCAAAGATAACTTTGATATCTAGTTTCTTTTGATGTTCCAAATATTCACTGTTTTCTTTAAACAATTCCTGTAGAAGATTTTTCTCTTCAAGCATGCGGAAAGTATCGGTCAAACCAATATGTTTGAAAGGGATATAATTTCCTTTCATCAAACTATGATAAGTCGATTCAATATTAATCGCTGCTATGTAATAAGCCAGTAAAACAATCTCATTGGCATGGATATCATGACGGAACTTATATTCCATATCCTCTGGTTTTATGAGCTTTGATTGTAAAAGCCTTGTGATAAAGGTCCCCGTTCCAGTGAAAGGGTCAAGAATAGAAACTCCACGTGACCCCAAGCTTTTTCCAAACTCATTACGCAACACATCATCAACAGAATGAATGATAAAATCAACAACCTCAACGGGCGTATAAACAATCCCAAGCCTATCCGTGGTTTTCTTAAATGCTTTGGTAAAAAAATCTTCGTAAAGTTTGATAATAAGATTTTGTCTTGCCTGTGGTTCGGTAATGNTTTGGTAAAAAAATCTTCGTAAAGTTTGATAATAAGATTTTGTCTTGCCTGTGGTTCGGTAATGCCAGAGGCACGGAACTTTACGCTGTCATAAAACTCTTGTAATTCTTTGGATTCCTCTTCAATATTGGTTTTATCGAGTTCTGTTAAGATTTTTTCCATTGCTTGCGAAATGGCATTATTTTGTACAAATTCATTGCCTTCAAACAAGGCTTCAAACACGGGACGCGTCACAAGATGTTGCGCTAACATCTCAATCGCTTCTTCTTGCTTTATCTCACTGTTTAAGTTGTTTTTTAATTCTTTATAAAACGTATCAAAGGCATGATAAGCTTCGCTTGTCTGATCAGAAAGCATAGTTTGAAGGCGTGTGATATGGTTTTGTGCAATCTCAGCAACATTGCCAGCCCAAATGCCCCAATAATCACTCATGGTAGATTTTTTAACAATCAGTGTTTTGAGAGCATTGGGAAACTCAACAAAAAAGGGCAATCTTCCTTGTCCTTCATATGTTTGGTGCGGTTCATGAGCTTGTGTCCCAATACGAAGTCCGGATTTTTCTGATTTTTCGTGGAGCGTGATTTCGTCAATAACCGTG
>NZ_JBHIPT010000066.1:0-3880 GCF_042196205.1 Bartonella sp. AP21QHHD
CGTAAAAATATCAATAACAATACAGATTGCCCCCGCTTTGCATTATTCATGAAGCACTCTTTAAAAGAACTTCATGGAACCGCTAATAAATCCACTCAAAACAGCCACTGCCCTATGACGCTTTTAACAAAAGCACATGCCTCTGTTACCAAAGAAAAGTGACACCCAAAACTGCTTTATTTTACAAAAAACGCTTTATTTGAATTGCTGAAGATCTCTCCCCCACATTTATATGAAAAAACCTCTAAACAAAACTGTTTAGCCCGTCAATGGTTAATACATCAATATCCCCATAAATATAAAGGATAAGTTTGCTCAACCATATCCCCTTGCATTCATAGAGTGAACCTTCAAAAGACGCCTAATCTATGAGTTTTAGGGGTTTTGAGTATTTTGAGGGTTCCTTTTACCCCCCTTTATATATTTTTTTCAATCGAAAAATAAAAGTCATTATATTTC
This sequence comes from Bartonella sp. AP21QHHD, assembly GCF_042196205.1. Lineage (NCBI taxonomy): Bacteria > Pseudomonadati > Pseudomonadota > Alphaproteobacteria > Hyphomicrobiales > Bartonellaceae > Bartonella > Bartonella sp. AP21QHHD. The sequence goes on from NZ_JBHIPT010000066.1 coordinate 460, forward strand.
AATAGGTTAATATTTTAAACAAACAACCTATATTAAACACAACACGTAAATACAATCTATGATATATATTTAAAGGAGTTTTGAAGGTATTTTGAGGGTTTTAAACACCTTCAAAACCTATCTATAAACTTATCAAAATACTCATTCTGATATTTTAAAGAACGTAGTACATTTATCTTGATGAATACGTGAAATGAATAGCAAATTTCACTACTTTGCTGATCTTATTCCATGTCATGGGCTGTTGATAAGCAGCCTTAAAGACCCCTTTTGAAAAAAATATCGGCTTTTTTTAGCAGTTTTTTTCCCTTTTTTATCGTTATTTGCTTTAAATGCATTTAATTAAATTCATTTTGATTCTTTTGATGATTATTAATCATCTCATAAGGCAAGGGATTTTTATTACAATATGCTGCAATCTATTAAGTCTGATAATGAACAATTCACTTTACGCTCCCTTTTACAATCCTATCGTGAACAGACAACTTCAAATACTCTACGAGGGAAACTGTTTGAAGATTTTGTGACAAAATATCTTATGTATGACCCTCTCCACTATGGGCGATATGAAAAAGTTGAGAGCTATTATGAATGGGCTAAAGAGCGTGAAGGTTGGAATAAAAATGATATCGGCATTGATCTGGTTGCCAAGCTTCGCAATCAAGAGGGCTATGTGGCTATTCAATGTAAGTTTTATCAAGCAGACCATCAGATCAGTAAAAAGGATATTGATAGCTTTATCGCGGCATCTGGAAAAGACATCTTTAAATATCGACTTCTCGTTGACAGCACAGAAGTGGAATTAAGTGACAATGTGAATGCCATGATTAAAGGACAAGCGNGAAAAAAGAAGTTGTTCTGAAATCAACAAAAGAGCCTCGTCCCCATCAAGAAGAAGCCATCAAGAAAGTCTGTGAAGGTTTAAAAGAAGCAGACCGTGGCAAGCTGATTATGGCATGTGGTACGGGGAAGACTTTCACCAGTTTGAAGATAGCAGAAACCCTTGCTGGGAAAGGCAAGCGTGTTTTGTTTCTGGTACCTTCTCTGGCTTTAGTCTCGCAAACAATCCGTGAATGGACAGCCGATGCACAAATCCCGTTGCGTTCCTTTGCGGTGTGTTCGGATACAAAAGTAGGCAAGCGCCGTAAAAACCAAGATGATATTGTTGGCATGGAAACATCAGATCTTGTTCTCCCTGCTACCACGGATGCTCAAGCCCTTGCTAAAGAAGCTTGTGAATCCCTAGCAGATGCAATGACCGTGGTCTTTTCAACTTATCATTCAATTCAAGTGATTTCGGATGCACAAAAAGAGCATGGTTTACCCGAATTTGATTTGATCATTTGTGATGAAGCCCATAGAACAACTGGTGTTGTGTTGGGAACAGAAAAGCATGAATCTGAATTTATCAAGGTTCATGACAATAGCATTATTCGAGGCAAAAAACGCCTCTACATGACAGCAACCCCAAAGATCTTTAGTGACAAGCTGAAAAGGAATGCTTTCTTATCCAATAACGTTTTGGTGTCCATGGATAATGAAAAACTCTATGGCAAACAACTTTACACTTACAACTTTTCACGTGCTTTAGAGGATAAGCTGTTATCACCTTGTAAAGTTATCATATTAGTTGTCAACGAAGAAGAAGTAAGTCAATCCATTCAACATCTGATTACCGATAAGAATTATGAACTTATTCTCGATGATAGGACCAAGATTAATGGCTGTTATAGAGCCCTTACCAAAATGGATCTGAAACTTGATCTTGAAGATGACCCCAAGCCCATGCGTAGAGCTTTAGCTTTTTGCAAAGATATTGATACTTCTAAACGCATATGCAAAAGATTCAAAAAAGAAAAAGTGCAAGAATCTTTACGCGCTCTTCATAAGAACTATAAAGATACTCCTCCTCTTAACTGTACCCTTGCCCATATTGATGGAACCTTTAGTGCTAAAGAGCGTACAAAACAACTTGACTGGTTAAAGGAAGATGCGGGGGAAAATACTTGTCGTGTACTTACCAATGTACGCTGTCTTTCTGAAGGTGTTGATGTACCCGCTCTTGATGCTGTTCTATTTTTACACCCGCGCAAAAGTCAAATTGAGATTATTCAAGCGATCGGACGTGTAATGCGTCGAGCAGAGGGTAAAAAAAGAGGCTATATCATTCTACCCGTTGGGATACCCGCTGATATTCCGCCGGAAATAGCCTTAGAAAACAACCAAAAGTATAATGTCATCTGGCAAGTTCTCAATGCTTTACGTGCTCATGATGATAACTTTAATAAAATAATTCACCATATGCACAAAAAACAAGACGTAAGCGATGCTCTTGAAATTGTTGCTGCTTCTCAAGAACTTGCGTTAGAAGATACGACCACGGTTATTGATGATTTACCTATACGCTCAAAATTAGAGTATTCAGGACTTAATATTGGGTTAGCAACTTATGAATCCTCTCACAGATGTGAAGAACAAGGAGAACTCCCCCTTTTTTCTAAATGTAAAGATGTCATTAAAGCTGCTATTGTTAATAGATTTTACGACCCTAGCTATTGGAAAAAATGGGCAATAAATGTTGGTGATCTTGCTCAAACTCATATCACACGCTTAACTGAGGTTTTGACGAAATCAGAAACTGAAACACGGCGTGTGTTTAATGATTTTATGACCGAATTACGTAGTAATTTAAATACAACTATCTCCGAACAAAATACGATTGAAATGCTTGCGCAACATCTTGTGACGCGTCCAGTCTTTAATGCTTTATTTGAGGGGCATCAGTTTGTTCAAGAGAATCCCGTATCTTGTGCTTTACAACGTGTACTCAATGTCCTTGATAAAGTTACCCCTAAAGAAGAATCTCAAGATCTCAAAAATATTTCTAAGAGTGTACAATTTTACACGCGTGGAATTACCACTCTTGAAGCACAACAAAGTTTAATTGTAGAGCTTTATAATGAATTTTTCCGTTATGCTTTTCCGCGTACAGTAGAAAAATTAGGCATTGTTTATACTCCCATTGAGGTTGTTGATTTTATCATTCATTCTGTTGATGATGTGTTGCGTCATGAATTTGGAAAAAGTCTAGGATCACGTGGTGTTTCTATTCTTGACCCTTTTACGGGTACTGGGACCTTTATCACACGGCTATTACAATCCAATCTCATCAAACCAGAGGATATGGAATATAAATACCGTTATGATATCCACGCAAATGAGATTGTCTTGCTAGCCTATTACATAGCAGCCATTAATATCGAAGCAACCTATCATGGTCTTATGAAAGGAAATTATATCCCTTTCAAGCATATTGGTTTGACTGATACGTTTCGAATGATTGAAAAACAAGATCTTATGGAAGGTATACTCAAAGAAAACAGTGAATATTTGGAACATCAGAAAAATTTGACTATCGAAG
>NZ_JBHIPT010000067.1:0-1330 GCF_042196205.1 Bartonella sp. AP21QHHD
GTACAAATAACTCTCTGGCAAACCATAACGCACTGCTGCTTGACGGATCGCTTGATTAACAGAAGGACTAGAACGGGTCATAGCCTAATCTCCTCCCTTACTCAAATGCACTCAATAAATTCAACTCCTCCGTTGAGGCTTTTCCCCCACCTCCAAACAAAGCAGCAGAAAGCTTTTTGAACCATTCTTTTGTCGCATATCCCTTATGATGCGCGTTTACCATGCGTTGAATGAGAGCTACAATTTGATCATTCTTAATCTGTGTCCCCCCTGTTAACAATTTGACAACATCCTTTTCAATCCGTTGACGCTCTCTAAACGCCGCCTCTTTGAAAGGAACCCAAGCTGCCTTCCCAGCAGCTTTTGCTAATTGTACAGCTGCATCACGTTTACCCGTTGGCATACTGACATTATGCGTAAAAGATATCTTTTCATCCGCTACACGACCTGGTATTCTGTTATAAAAATCTGCATAATCAGCTTCTTTATTGACAACATTCTTAACAGCAGAAGCTTTATCTGCTCCATAAATCTTTGCAAATCGTTCATACAGATCATTCGTACCAAAAATCTCCTTTGCCTTGGATACTTCATCTCCTGCTTGCCCCATACCTTGTAAAAGTTTTGCTCTTGATCCCTTTTTAAAGTATTCTTGTTCTCCCTCTGATAATTCATCAAAGATTTTACTGAACTCATCCTTATTAACCGACTTGCTAAGGATTTTAGAACCTTTACCCATAGCATCTACATGTGAACTATATTGATGATACAATGCCCGCCCTTTCTTATATTCAGACGATATATCATCCATAATCTCTAATAACTTTTTGTCGATATCTACTAAGCTACGAACTTTGCTATTGTTTCCTTGCCTCTTTTCTGCCCGTATCATAAAATCAATAGCCTCCTTAGTTTTATGGAGAATACCCATGTTGGGTTTCTCTTTAAGAAGGCTAAATTTTTCAGAAGAAAACGGACTGGCTTTATTGCCATCACTAATGAATCCCCTTAGCCCTTTATTATAAGCTTGTTTAAAGTATGGACGCTCCATTAATTCATTAAGTGCCCCATAATATTTCTCTCCTATTGGTATCTTTTTAGCTATTTCATAAAGAGTATGGGATGCTTCTTTCCTACTCGCGATAAGATCACCTTTTAAACCTGTGACATTTTGACGAGGAACAAAGTGTTCATCAGCAGCTTGATGAATACGCTCCCCTCCTCCCAGCGCTCTCTGCCCAGCTCTTTTAGTCAAATCAAGATAAGCTCCTTGATTTCTTTTCGCGATATCAAAAACAAGATCCTGTAAAAAAGGACTATGATCAGCTAC
>NZ_JBHIPT010000068.1:0-2152 GCF_042196205.1 Bartonella sp. AP21QHHD
AATAAACCCATTGGTAAAGTTATGGATTTAGATAGGGGATATTAAACCAGATGTTTTTAAAAAAACGTAAACAGAAGGGGGGAAAAAAGTTCGTTGCAACGGCGGTGGGGCATGCCCCATGGGGATTAGGGGTGGCAGAGTATTTTTACAATCTCTATGAATACGAAGATGGTATGAGAGAATATGAGGAATTCGATGGTGGTCAGTATCATGAGATGCCTGAGAATGTTGATTACAGTACCAAGGCGCAAGTGAAAGCTTGGATATACGGTGGTGATTTGCCAAGAAGCGTATTGAGTTGCGAAGCGTTGATAGACGAGGTGAATAGGGAAATCAAAAAACGTACAGTTAAAGCAGTGAAAACTTATGATGATATAGACAACGAGCTAGAGAAAGCACTTGGTATTCAATTAGGTAGGTATCAAAATGAAAAAAATTGAAAAAAATAAAAAATACGTATTGACTTTAAAAGGTCATTCTGTTAAACGAATCATTAAGTGCTAGAAACACTAAACATGTAGCGAATAGATTACGAAACAATCTTTTCCTGCTTCAAAATTTGGCTTTATTTTTATGCTATTATTGGCATATAACGATTTTGTCGGGTGTGGTTACGCTATACAATACCCTTATGGGAAAGGCGTGACGACGGACTACATGCCGTGTTTCTAGCGCCCGGCACTCTTTTAGAGTGTCAATAGAAATTTTAAACATGTAGGAGTTCCCTATGAACAATTTAGTAACAATCAACAATGCTGGTATTGCTGTCACAACTTCTTTGAAAATTGCAGAGGGTGTAGGTAATAAGCACAAAACAGTTATACAGTTGGTTCGTCAAAATATTAAAGACTTTGAAGAACTTGGAAGGGTCGCATTTGAAATGCTACCCTTTGAAACCAAGGGTGGAATACAAAAGAGAGAAGTTGCCATCCTTAATGAATCACAAGCAACTTTGCTCATGACATATATGCGCAATAATGACACGGTGCGTGCATTTAAAAAGGCGCTTGTTAAAGCTTTTTATGAATTAAAAAGCCAATCAAAAAATCATGATTTATTCTCTAGAGATAATGATTTATTTTCTTATGAAAGTTTAAAAGCTCCTGAGGGAATTGGTAAAGTTTTGGGAATGATTGCTGCGCGTTTATCGTATGTAAATGATCTACAAAAAGAGCTTGATCACTACAAATTGGTTACGACAGAAGCCAAGCGTGTCTTAACAAACGCTATTGCAAAAGCAGCATAAGACAGCAGCGGCGGTGCGGGGGCGCCCCTCTTTAAAATTCTTTCATTCAAAAATTTGTTTAAATATTAGATTAGGGAGCTACCTATGACCACTAAAAATGTATCCAAAAAATATGAACTCACAGATGAAATCCACCGTATTCCTGAGGGAAAAACTGTACGTCGTATAAGAGCATTAAGAGATTTTGCAGATGTTAAAGCAGGTGATCTCGGTGGCGTTATTGAAAACGAAAAAAGCTTATCACATGATGGTGATTGCTGGGTTTATGATAACGCCATGGTTGCTATGGATTCTGTTGTTTCTGAAAATGCACAAGTGCGTAATAATGCACGTGTTTATAAAAGTGCAAAAATATCAGGCAACGCTATTGTTTGTGACAATGCTCAGGTTTTTCATAATGCAAAAATTTCTGATAATGCAAAAATTTGTGATAACGCAATGGTTAATGGTAATGTTTTTGGCAATGCAGTTGTTTGTGATAATGCTCAGGTCTCTTTTCTTGGTCATATTTCTGATAATGCAAAAGTTTCTGATTATGCGCATGTAACTGGCAGGGTTTATGGAAATGCACGCGTTTATGGAAATGCTTGTATTTATGGATTTTCTGAGATTTACGATGATGCGCAGGTTTATGACAGGGCTACTATTTCTGAGCATGTAAAGGTTTATGGAAATGCACGGGTTTGTGATCAGGCAACGGTTTATAGCAAGCCTCGTACAGATGGCTATGCACCACCTATCTATGTAAAGATTTATGGCAATGCCGTGGTTAATGGCAATCAAAAAATTTCTGAAGATATTTGTGGTGATGATAAAGCAGCGTAAATAACGGGGCGGGGGGCTGCTTTATAGCAAAAAAGCCGCGTCCTTTAAGACACGGCTTTTATTATCAAAACAGCTAGCGAT
>NZ_JBHIPT010000069.1:0-2065 GCF_042196205.1 Bartonella sp. AP21QHHD
TTTTGTTCTTCATTTTCGCACATCACTAAGAGAATTTCATCAGAATTTATAAACACTGGTTTATTCACAAATGCCTCCATATCAAAATATTTAAATACATTTTGAAAAAAACGCCTTGACATAGGTTTTTTTTTTCGGGGTATGGTGCAGTGATAATTGTATTTTATGCACAAGTCAATTAAAATTTTGCATAAAACGCAAAAATAAATCTTAAAATATATAATTAAATTATGCGCTATCCACAATTTGGGAGATGTTTATGAGCGATATAGATAAAAAAATAGAATCTGTTTTTTCATTATTCAATGAAAAAGAGCAGTTAATTATTACTTATTTTGTTTTTAATTTTTTTAATAATTCAAGAAAATCAAGCACCGCTTCTTTGTCAACTGGATCAAGTGATGCACATATTTTCATAAAATCTAAGTCTACTTCTTTGTAAAAACTGGGGGGAGGTTCGTTAAAAAATTCAGAAATCTTTACTAGTTCATCTATGGTTATATCTCGCGTTTTACCATTTTGATAGGTATTAAGCATGCGATTCACTGCTGATGGGTGTAATTCTAAATGTGATGCTAATAATGTTTGTGCGCCGTGTCCTCGTTCGTTAAGACGCTCTTTAATCCATAGCTTAAGTTTGGACTGAATATCTTGTTCCATGGTTCGTATAATCCTTGAAAATATATTTTTATGCAAATGTGTAAAAATGATAAAAAAGCATAATTTCGTTGACTTGTGCATAAAACGCAATTATTTATTGTGCTGTTATGGAGATTACATATGCCTTCGAGATTAATTATAAAATATTTAGGTGGTTTCAAAACTGTAGCAACCATAGTGCAAAGAGATGTGTCATCTGTTTATAGATGGCGTGACATGCCAGCAAAACACCAGCAAAAAATTTTAGATTACGCACGTGATCATGGGATAGATTTGCGTCCAGAAGATTTTTTTTATCCCGAGCGCTTGCAGAGATTAATGCAAGAGCAACACCCCCCAATGTCGAAAATTTGCAAGAGCTGCGGTGTTGATCACACCGGAGAAACTTTACAGCATTAAGGAGATGATGATGGCTGTAGAAAAGAAATATGAATTCATAGAACAGGGGGTTATGCTTTATCCTGATAAGAATAATTCACATGGTATTGTAATGCTTCGTCGCATACGGGCACTGAGAGACTTTGGAAACGTTAAAAAAGGTGATTNTAAGAATAATTCACATGGTATTGTAATGCTTCGTCGCATACGGGCACTGAGAGACTTTGGAAACGTTAAAAAAGGTGATTTTGGTGGTTTTATAGAACATGAAGGTAACCTATCACATGAAGGGGATTGTTGGGTAGATGATTCGGATAATTCCTTTAGCCGTGGATATGTTTTTGGCAATGCTCGTGTTTTTGGAGATGCCCGTGTTGGTGGCATGGCACGTGTTTTTGGGCATGCACAAGTATACGGTTGTGCAGAAGTTTTCGGTGATGCGTATATTTATGATCATGCAAAGATTTACGGTAATAGCAAGGTTTATCATTCTCGCGTTTACGGCGAAGCACAAATTTATGAGAATGCTTTTGTTAGAGGTCAAGCAGAAGTTTATGGGAATTCTCGCATTTTTGGGAATGCTGAAATTTATACAAAAGCACGTGTGTATGGGAATGCCAAGGTATATGAACATGCACATGTTTTTGATCAATCTAAAGTTTATGATAACGCCTTAGTTCACGGGCATGCCAAGATTAGAGAGAATGCCAAGATTTACGGCAATGCCGATGTTTGTGACTATGAAGATTTTCGCGATAACGACGAAGTTTACATGCGTAAACACGTTTCATATAGCACAAACGAAGCGCATAAGAATGATGATGGTAAGCCTCGTATAGAGCTTATACCGCCGTTGGCACTGATTGAAATCGGCAAAGTTTTAGAGTTTGGGGCAAAGAAGTACGGAGCAAACAATTGGCGTAATGGCATGCACTGGAGCAGGTTTCACGGTGCTGCTTTACGTCATTTATTAGCATGGTTTGGTGGAGAGCATAAGGATGCTGAGAGTGATTTATCACACTTGGCA
>NZ_JBHIPT010000070.1:0-1186 GCF_042196205.1 Bartonella sp. AP21QHHD
CTCTTCTGGTAAGTGTGCATTCAAATGTTTTTCTTCTCCTATAGGTGCATCAAAAAGCTTTTCCTCATCATTTCCAGAATCATTTTTCAAAGAGTTTTCCGCTATAGATTTCTCATTAAGTTGAGCAATATAATCCATCACATTTTTTTGCTGTCGCCCAGCTTCATCCCCACTAGACTGATCAATGTTCCCAACAAGTGGAGATTGAGGAATCATTGATGCAACACCTCCCTGCTCTGAGAAGTCATGTTTTTGTTGCTCCGGCACCTCTTGTATCTTAACAGTATTCTTTGAAACATCCAGCAATGGAGGCATTTGGCGTTTTAAATCATCCATAGACATAATCAATTCTGCTGGCGTTTTTTCCCAGCTCGTTCTGTCCCTGCTTGAGAACCGCGAATAAGCTCTATAGGACTCAATTTTTGCGGAGTATTATCCCCATTGCTCGCATCAAAAGGGTTTGTGCGACAAGCAGCCCGTTCTAAAAAAACTTGGCTTGTATCGTCCTGCCAACGGTGTGCTTGGAGGCGTAGAAAGCTTGTTCGAACAAATGCTTTGGCAATTGATACATACCCTGATATATTAAGGGACGCAAAAATTTTGGATCAAACAACTTTAAAAGAGAATTTGTGTTTTCTTGTTCCATCACTGCACCCTTTCCATCTCACAGCCACGCTTGCTATAATCTACATGCAAAAAACCTATCGCCTTATGCAAGAAAACAGCTTCAGGTTTTGACTTCAAAACATCTTGTGCCATCACCCCGCGATAACGCTCTGGATAGCCCCTGTAGTTATACTCATAGAGTTTGTATCCATCTCGCTGCCCTACTCGTACGATATTTTCTTTCGCTCTGATGTTGCTAAGCCCAGCAAAAGTACCAAGGATAGTTCCAACATTTCCAACAATCTCCTACGGATTAGGTTTTGGCTACAACAAGATATTGATTTATAATGATAATTCACTGTTTTGTATGTTGAGTGAGAGTCCCGAATAACGTAAGATTCTCTCATTTCAAATCTGTGTATGCTGAATCAATCAAAACCACTCGCTTGCACATAACAAGTGGGATGAGTGTGTGGATAAAATTTGTATAAGAAAGGAGTAAAAAATGGCTCTTATGAACCGTCTTAATGCAAGATCTGTCGCAACATTGGGGGCTGGCAAATATAATGATGGTGCTGGC
>NZ_JBHIPT010000071.1:0-1781 GCF_042196205.1 Bartonella sp. AP21QHHD
AATAGAACCACGAAAGAGAACATCACCCAAGAGGGCTAAGCGCTCTTTTTCATTGAAATAAATAACATGACCAGGGGAATGCCCCAGTGTATGTAAAACCCTAAACTTATGTCCAGCAAAATACACACACTCACCATCTTCTAACTATATCGAACAACGCACCACGATGCTTTCGGGTGTAAGCCATGATTTAAGAACCATTCTCACCCGTTTTAAACTTCAGCAAACATTAGCAAATACTGACTTTGATATTAAGCAGCTTGAACAAGATGTGAGCGACATGCAAAATATGTTAGAAGATTACCTTGCTTTTGCCCGTAGTGAAGAAAGTGAGTGTGTTAAAACTTTTGATTTAAATGCTCTTATGCAAAAATTCTCTACCGATGCACATCTTCACAAACGCCAATTTTCCTACACCATTGAAAGCCCTACACAAATACAAGCACGTCCACGTGCCTTCACGCGTCTCATCAGCAATATTGTGTCAAATGCATTTTGTCATGCCAATACTGTCAAACTAACAGCCATATCCCAACAAGAATGTTTCCCATATATCAAAAAAGTTCCCGCAATATATTATATTTATACAGTTATAATATGATATCGAACTCAATATTTAGCCTCACAAGAGAGTAGTCAAACAGGACTGTATTCAATCACACAAATAAGGTTCTATCTTAGCACCATAAGCCTATAATAAAAAACGATAACTTTTGTTCATACACCTATTGTTCAATTCATATCGTATCAAGCAATAAAAAAGTACTCATCAATAAATAATTTATAACCAATAGTAAAAAATCTGGTGCTCTAAATACAAGCTGCTTAATTAACCTTAAGAAGAGTACATTAATTGAAATCAAAATTCTGTCATGATTTTATTTTACTGTATTGATAATAGTTTTAACTAAATGAATTTTTATTTTTTTGTCACAATAAAGTCCAAAATTGTTCAGGCTCTATTCAGTTTGAAACGTGTAGGATGTGAAAAATACGAATTTACACAAGGAGCATCATTATGAAAAAAGTGATCAGATTAGCGGTATTATCAGCAATGTCTACTGCAACCGTTTTGATGCCATTAAATCCAACGCTTGCAGATATGGCATGGTATCATAACTATGACATGAGAAGGGAGGCTGGTTTACCGTCTCACAATTTTAGCTCCCATTTTTCTCATAGTGAACATCACTCTTTTGATAATCCCCACACGCGTCATTATGTTAGCCATAAATGGGGAGCACAACAACACCATCATGTTGAACACAACACATATCATTATGTCGAGCGCAAAAAGACAAAACACAGTAGTATTAATATAAATAACTCAGGAGAAGCTTTAGCAATGGGCATTCTTGCTCTTGCAGCAGGTGCACTTCTCGGCAAAATTTTTAAAAAATCAGAACAGCCACAAGTTGTTTATCAAACCGCACCACAGCATCAAATTGTATATCAACAGGTTCCACAGGAACAGATAATTTATGAAGCTCCGCAAACAGTGGAATATGAGCCAGTACAACAATCATTAGAATCTGATTGGCTTAACTATTGCAAGAAAAAATACCGTTCTTTCAACCCTAAAACAGGAACTTTCCGAGACCGTAATGGTTTGGAACACGTTTGTTATGCCCCAATAAATTAACTTCTGTTCTGCCCTACTAAAAAGTCTTAAATGGCACAAAAAAACGCTTCAAAGCGTTTTTTTTATTTGCTCATATATTAAAATCTTGAAGAAAAGGATTATTTTGGCGCTCATAGCCTATGCTACTTTTGGGACCATG
>NZ_JBHIPT010000072.1:0-2070 GCF_042196205.1 Bartonella sp. AP21QHHD
AATTTTTCGCGGGAAAGCCCAATATTGGCAAAAGCATCTTCAATATGCTTGCCCCCTGCTTGAATGCGCGCACTCATGGCATTAAAACCACGCGCAGCACTCTCTGGAACAATCCCAGCAGAAATCATCGCCGTACCAAATGCCGCAGTTTCGCGCGCGGTGAGCTTAAACATGGTTGCCGCACCGGTGGCACGATTGGTAAAATCAGACACTTCACTGGCTTTTGCCGCCATGTGATTAGAGAGATGATTGATAGCATCACCTAGATCTTCAATACCTACCTGATTAAGCTTAAAGACATTGCGCAATTTGGCAAAGCGCTCCCCAATCTGATCTCCCGTCATATCAAAAGCTACAGCTGCTTTAGCGGCATAAATGCTAAAAGCTTCCAGATCTTGTTCGCCAATCCCTGCTTGGCTGGCACTGGTCATCAATTCTAAGACTTCACGCGCCGCTAACGGAATCTTGGTGGAGGTTTCAAGCGCAAAACGGCGCAATTCCTTTAAGCGATCAAGGGGGGCATCGAGAACCTTTTCCAAGCCCTTCATCGATTGATCAAATTGCATGGCTTTATAGAGCGGTGCAATTAAGGTTGCTGTTTGCGCAATGGCACCCACCATACGCCCCCGCGCATGGTTAAAAGCATTTTCCGCATTCTTTGTCGCATCCTCAAGATGCTCTGGGTCAAACCACCCTTTAAAATGCTGCCTTGTCTTGTTTTGGAAATGCGCAACATCTGAACTAAAGGCTGCAAGATCCCGCTTGGCAGAAGCGATCCCCTCTTGCAGATGATTAACAAAACGCACAACAAGGGAAACATCCATGATCGTCTCTTATCCTAACTGATGGCTTTCATATTCTTGGGCTTTAAAGCGCGCGAGTTCTTCTCGATAGGCAATCACATCCAGCCAATCCATCTGGTTAATCTCTGAAGGCGCCCAGTGATAATAAAGGGCTAGTTCTGCCCCAAATTGTCCGGCAGAGAGGATTGGCGTTGCGTAAAAAAAGCAAAAAAAGCCTTCAATATTGCGACAATATCCATCACATCAACTCGATCAATCAATTCAATAGATTCATGTGACATATCAGCCAAAAGTGCTGTGATGCCTTCTGTTGCCTCACTTGTGAACAAAACTTGAGAAAGCTTCGTGATAAGCACATCATTGCTCAAAGTTGTTTTTTGCTCTCCAAACTCAGGAAGCAGCAGCTCTGTCAATTGTGGTCCAATGAGCACCGCTAATTGCTTGGCATGCTTAAAAGTGGGGCGATAAAAGGTCAGTTTCTTGCAGAGAGATTCTTTGCCACCTTTATCTTGATAAAGAAACGGAACCTGCAATTCCACGTCAATGCTGGTTTGTAAACTTGTCATGATCAATTCCTATAAATGAGAACCCTATCAATAATGAGAGCTTATAAGTTGAGAATAGAGCGGCGGCGAGAACCGATCTCTTGCCCATTGCGGACAAGCCAGCCGCCCCGTTTAAAAGAAAAGCGGTGCAAAACAGAACCATCCCAAAATTCCGTATAATCCCAAACATTTTTGATCTCGCAATCATAGCCTGTGGCTTTCCCAGCTGTTAAGCCTTCGCTATCGACTTTGACCAACCGCCCTGTCACATCAATGGAATGTTCATGCTCGCGTCCATCTTCTTCAGAGATCACATGTTTTTTGCCAGTAAATTTATGACGAAGACCAGGAGGACCACCAAAGATGCCGATAATTTCTGGTGTGTGGCTGCGGATTTTCATTTGTAAACTCAAAGCTTTCACACCAAGACCGCTCACATCAATTTGCATATCAGAGCCGCCCGGTTGATAGGTTTCGGTGATTTCTTCTAACGTAGGTAATTTGAGGGTTTCAAGATCAAGATGGAGATTCACATCATCATCAACAATCAAGGTAAAACCGCGTACAATGCGTAAAGTCATGCTTTAACTCCTTGCTGCTTTGCGATAAGTTTCAAGCGTATCGCCAAATTGATAAGTCATTTTCTTTTGGATATCTTGCGCCAAACGGTCAAAATAAGCGCTATTGCGCCGGCTGCCGAAACTCAAATCTTCTAAAGGTGG
>NZ_JBHIPT010000073.1:0-2742 GCF_042196205.1 Bartonella sp. AP21QHHD
TTTATCGAATGCGAGCGGCGTGCAAAGCAAGTTGTTACACCACAAATCGATTACTCAAGTCCACAAGTAATGTTAGGTGTATTAACTCATCTAAAAAATGAAAATGAGCGTAAAGACATCATCATTGAAGATTTAAAACCAAAAGCAATGGCTCTGGAAAGCTTGCAACGCTCTGATGGGCTCTTCAGTCTTACTGAAGCCGCTAAAGTGCTCGAAATGCAACCAAAACAATTCATTCTCTTCCTACAGAAAAAAGGATGGGTGTATCGACGCACTTTCGGGGATCGCTTATTGCCTTATCAGGATAAAATCCAAAAAGGACTAATGGATTGCTCAACCCTCACTATTCAAACCGAAAATGGAACTGAAAAAGTCATTCCTTCAGCAAAAATCACAACAAAAGGCATGGGGGTGCTGTCTCAAGAGCTTAAAAGACAAAGCATGCATTAAGAGGCTATCATTATGGAAAAGAAATATGAACTTACTGATGAAACAATCGAAGTTGGGGGCAAAACTCTCCACCGCATTCGCGCATTACGAGACTTTGGAAACGTCGAGAAAGGTGATTTAGGAGGCTATATCGAGAAAGAAGACAACCTATCGCATCGTGGTAATTGCTGGATTGGGGATTATGCAAAAGTCTATGGTTATGCCAAGGTTTTTGGTGATGCTAAGGTTTACGAAAATGCACAAGTTTACGGTTATGCACATGTTTACAACAATTCTCGTATTTATGGCAAAGCAGAAGTTTGCGATGAACCATGCATTTACGGTGATGCAGAAGTTTACGGTGATGCATATATTTGCGGTGAACCGNGGCAATGCAGAAGTTTCCGGTGATGCGCATGTTTACGGTCATGCAAAAATTTACGGTGAAGCATGTGTATGTTGGGACGACTGGATTGATGGCGATAAAAGAATCTCAACTAGGTAACAAACCAGATGAAAAAATACGAATTTACTGATGAAAAAATTGTGTTTGATGGAAGAACTCTTCACCGAATTAGAGCCTTAAGAGACTTTGGATATGTCAAAAAAGGTGACCTCGGCGGTTTTATAGAAAAAGAGAGCAACTTAAGCCATAAGAGAGACTGTTGGATTTTTGGCAATGCACAAGTTTACGGTGATGCCAAAGTTTATGATGATGCGCGGGTTTATGGGAATGCACGCGTTTATGACAATGCACAAGTTTATGATTATGCCGAAGTTGGTGGTGCTTCTGTTCGAGATAATGCCAAGGTTTTTGACTATGCGCGGATTTATGGGAATTCTGTTATAGGGGAAAGTGTACACGTTTACGGAAATGCTAAAATTTACAATCAAGCATATATTTGCTGTCGTGTAGACATTGCTGGAAATTGTAAAATTAGTGGCTCCACCGTAATCGTAGAACGTGAGAAATAGTAATCATGGAAAAGAAGTACGAACTTACTGATGGGAAAGCTGAGTTTAAAGGGGTAACTCTTCACCGTATCCGCGCTTTAAGAGACTTTGGAGTTATTAAAAAAGGTAATTTAGGCGGCTTTATAGAACATGAAAACAACCTATCGCATCATGGTAATTGCTGGGTAGGTGGTAATGCATTCGTCTTATCTTGTGCTTGCGTTTACGATAATGCTCAAGTTTATGATGATGCTGTAGTTTATGGTAGTGCACGAATTAAACATAATGCACATGTTTACGGTTTTGCCGAAGTTTATGGAATGGCAACAGTTTCCGGTAATGCACGTATTTATGGCGACGCAAAAATTTATCGTGATGCGGATATTGATGGCGATAACGTCATGTCCACTGGAGAAAAAGCATGGTGAAAAAATACGAATTGACTAATGAAACAATCGAAGTTGGGGGCAAAACTCTCCACCGCATTCGTGCATTGAGAGACTTTGGTAATGTTAAAGCAGGTGATTTAGGAGGCTATATCGAGAAAGAAGACAATCTAAGTCATGATGGCAATTGCTGGGTTTCTGGTAACGCCAAAGTTTATGGAAAAGCTAAAGTTTGTGGTTTTGCCGAGATTTTTGGTAATACCGTAATAGCCATATAAGCCGTTTTTAACCACACAACCAACTTTTAAACACCAGCGTGATTCACGCCACGGGTGAATTGCGCGCAATGTAGGAAATCAAGATGAGTGAACAAAACACTAACCTAATAGAAATTGAAGAAACACATCATGTAGCCGTCGAACAAACTGTCATGGAACGTATTTTAAATAAAGCCTTAGACAGTGACGTCGATATGGATCGCTTAGAGCGTCTTCTTGATTTAAGAGAACAAGAGATAAAACGACAAGAGCGCCAAAATTTTGTCCGTGATCTTTCGGCTGTGCAAATGGCATATAAAAATATCGAACAAAACGCCATTAATAACCATACAAACAGCAAATACGCTACACTTGATCAGTACATTGATGCTGTAAAGAAAGGGCTTGCAACATACAAATTTGCTTTGTTTTATCGTATTAAAAATCAAACAGAAAAAAACGTTACCATAGAAATAACTCTGTCTCATCCTTCAGACAATCAAATCTCAACAGAAGGAACATTTCCAATTGACAGTACAGGCTCTAAAAATAGCATACAATCACTTGGTTCCACACTTACCTACGCACGAAGATACCTATTAGGCATGCTTCTTAATTTAGCAAGTAAAGAAGACGATACAGATGGAAACCCGCCTATTAAAAAGGCTTTTCCACAACAGATCAATGAAATCAGAAGACTTGTCGTACAAACCCAA
>NZ_JBHIPT010000074.1:0-4455 GCF_042196205.1 Bartonella sp. AP21QHHD
CAAAATCATTATGTGGCTTACCCTGAATAGTGTAAGTGGGAGCCTTACCGTTAGATATATCTGCACCACCACCAAAATATTTAGATGTATTTTGAGAAATTTTTGCTAGATCATTCGTAACAGTGGTAACATTCTGATTAGTAGCAAAGAGCTGCGAACCATTTACTGCATCGGTTGAATCTTCAGCAATATCTCCATTGGCAAGAAATTTAATTTTGCTATTGGTTCTTCCCTCTCCATGCTGTGCTACAAATGCCTGCTCATCATTGCTCCACAATAGAGAATCTTTAGAAACACCCTCAATTTTCTGAGTAAATTCATTAGCTACATGTGTTAAGCGACCATTCACATTGTTTATATTCTCATCAAGCCCTGTCAAAGCTGTACCAACATTATTATGGTCCTTAGTTACTGCTGCACCATCTTCAGAAATGTGCGATAAATGATAGTGCGGACCAAACAAGATACCGTCGTGAAAGTCCGCATCACCACCAAAAATACCTGCTATATCTCCAGATATTTTTTCAATCTGGCTACCATTAATTGCATCATTCGACCCTTTTGCAATTGTACCAGCTTGTACATTATGGAGAGAAACTGGTGCCGTAGTCTTATCACCACCCAAAGTCACGCTATTATAATTAATGGTGCCATCTGCATTTTTATCATAAAGAACCGCAAAGTTATTTGCTTCTTTAATGACCTTAATACTGTCCGTGATATCTGCAATTTCACCATCAAGTTGTTTTTTATTAACGGCTTCATCATCCTTAACTGCTTCTTTCACACCGGAAATTGCACGAGCATCACCTGATTTGTTTGCAATATTAATCTCTGTGCCTTCTATTTCCTTACCGATGATGATACGATTTGTCTCTTCTTCTCGCTTAACAAGGCTATTGCTTTTTATAGTGTCAACAACATCTGCAATCTGACCATCGAGCTGTTGTTTATTAACAGCGTCGTTATTGTTTACAGCAGCCTTCACACCGGAAATTATCCTATCTTCACCCGATTTGTTTGCAACATTGATTTCAGAACCACCTGTTTCTATACCAATGGTGATACGACCTTCTTCTCCACCATCTTGCTTAACAAGACTATTTGCTGCTATTTGATTTTTTATCTCTTGTAGCTGCGCAAAATTCACTGCATCATAAGGTTCTTCCCCAGCTGCCACTCCTGTAATCTGCTTATTGCCAGCATCAATACCATCCACAGTTATTCTAGCCCCATCAGCAAATATAATGCCATCATCACTTATAGAGCTTCTCCCAGCGGTAACTCGTTCCACTGTAATATTGTTAGCTAGATCAAATTTTACATTATTGTCTTCCGCACCTTTTGTAATCTTAAGGTTATCACTTGCAGCCGACAAATCTACCGTGCTCGTTATACCAATCGTTGTGGCATTTTTACCCCCAATAGATAGCTGCCAACCTTGGTCTACGTAAGTTTTTAACGCTTTTAGCTGTGCAACATTAACGGCATCGGTAGAATAACTACCAGCAGCCACTCCTTCAAGCTGGCGTGTTACCTGATTTTTATAATCACCAATAGTTGCTGCATGCGCAGTACCTTTCCATACCTCACTGTTTTTATTTTTTTCGCTTAGCTCGATAGGACTGTAACCGTCAGCGCCAGCAAGCGATGTAGTCGCAGAACCGTCCCCAAGAACAACATTGCCATACGCCCGCGTTTCAGCATTCTTATCTATAACAATAGCTCCATTACGATCAGCCCTCACTTTTGAGGAGTAACCATTCGCGAATGTATATTCCTCAATGCTATCTTGATTATCATATACGGAACCTATCGCAATACCGTCTAGCCCTGAAGTGCGAGCCATAGAGTTTATGGCAAAACTTTTCTCTTTTGCCCTATATTTCTCTGGATCTAAAACAACAGCTTTTTTAGCCTTCTTATCCCTTTTTGAATCAGGAACGAGCGTGCTATTCACTGTGAAGATGTTTTGCGCATCTTCCCATGCAAATCTTCCGTCGACTGTTAAAACATTTATTACAGAATTATAACCATCTATACCACTGTTATAATCATCATACGCAGAAATAGTACTTTGCGGATAAACTACAGCGGCATTCTTCACATTTTCAAGAGATGCCTTTGTTAAATCGAGATTTGCTGAAAAAACAGGAGCAGCATTCGATAAAAATAAGGCAACCGCAGTTCCTAACGACGCTACTTTAAACAATGATGATCGACAATGTGAGCGAGAAAAACTCAAATCACGCAGATTTTGTGTAGTGTATAATTTTTTCATAATACCCCCTTCATAATAATAGATTAAAAACACAAAAAAGGTATAATCTAGAGCCCTAAAGCTTTCTTATTTCCCTTGCATGTCCGCGCTCTTACAGCCTGTGTTTTTAGGACATAAATAAAATTAAGACGTAAGCTGTCGTTTCTGCGGCACCTTTAGAGGTGTAATTAGAGGCAGGTTTGTGAAAGTCAATTTGAGGAAGGTAAAAAAATACTTAATATTAGAATAGATTTCGTTTTTCTATCAAAGGCTGCATGTCGTTTTTAGCTTTGATCTCTTTGAAAAAAATATAATTTTTGTACCTATTGATTATCCGCTTAGGCATCAGTTTATTTTTCGTGAATAAGATTTTTTTATTTCATTAGAGGATTTATGAAAGCTCTTTACTAAAATACCCCATCTATATCCTTACTAATGGTAATGTGTCTCGTTGCTGTATCCTATTTTACAAAAATACTCACTGCTACTTGTTCTTTTATTCCCTTCAGTTGTGAAAAATTCACTGCATCAGTATTGCTAGTTCCTTCTGCAACATTTGTTACTTGTTTACTTGCCGCATTAATACTACCGGTGGTTATTTGCGGGACATCAGTAATTACTAAGCCTGTTGCATCTACTTTTGTTTTTTCTCCTAATGTTATGCTTTTCAATGCTATATCATTAGCCAAACTCAATATGAGCTTATTTTCATCGTTCTTATCTCTTTTAACCCTGAAGTTACTTACTCCAGATGAAAAATTTATTGTACTATCTAGCACCCATATCTTTAACTTCCTCACCAGCAATAAACAGTTTCCACCCTTTTTTCTTACAACTTCTTCTAAATCCTGCAACTGTCTAAGGTTCACTGCATCGGTAGGTTTGCTACCAGCTGCTACGCCTATAATTTGTTGCATTATATTCTTACTAGGAACACCAATACTTACTGCAACTTTCATACTTTTCCATTGAGATTCAGGGTTTTTAGCCGGTCCTTGCAGAAGAGACGTATACCCAAAAACGCCATCAGCCCTACCGGACACAGAGTTGTTCCCAATAGCCCCCCATCAACCGTCACTTTAGAATAAGAACCTAAAGCGATACTTCCAACCCCATTTGCTTTTGAATAGAAGCCCATAGAAATAGCTTCTTGAGCAAATGTATATGCACGGAGTAACCAAGTGAAATCGAACCATATTCTAAAACTTTAGAAACAGCTCCCACTACTGTTGAATAATCACTCTTCGAAAGAGTATAATCATTTTCCCCGTATTCGCTCTTCTTATTATATTCACTACCTATTGCGATACTGCTTTTCTCTAAAGCGTAAGCCATATTACCTACAGAAACGCTCCATTCTTTTTCCGTTTGCGCTCCACTACCCTAAAGCAATACTTGTGTTTGGAGTACGTTGCATATCTGTAGATCGTTGCATTATAAAGCATACGTTTAAAACTATACGAAAATAAAAGCTAAAACTGTCTCCTTTTAATAAAGGGTATATTCGTATTGACATTGCGTGAAGCATTTTAACAAATCAAAATAATAGCAATCAATTTTTTGAATCTTTACCACTAAGGTCTTTTATTCTCAACAAAGTTGTCAGAGGCTTTTTATATTCGGATTTTATATAATTACGGGAGTTTTATACATTTAGAATAGCTTTAGAGAGCTCTGGAAAAAGATAAAAAATTTGCCTTTTTCTTATTTAAGAAAAGGGCAAATCAATTTTATGGATTTAGTCGTTTATTAGTTGAGTATCACATTAACCCCTGCACTTATACCCCAGTGACCTCCAGAAGTGGTAATTGACAAGTTGGAACCAATATCACCGTTCTCTGAAGTATAACCTGCACCAACAGCAAAAGCAGATTGACTACGCCATAAACCACTACCAAATGCGATTGTTAATTTTCCAGGAATATCACTATAGCGTAAACCAGCTACCGCTAAACCAACAGCTGCTGCTTGTCTTGCTTCCTTGCGAACATCCTCAACAGCATAATTTAATGTCGAAAACTTCATATCCGTATACGAATTAGCCTCATTAACTCCATCTTTTACAATATGAGAAACTTTCTCATCCGTATACTTATTGGCATCCTCAAGAACCGTCTTCATCTGCTCTTCAGTATAATCATGCAACTGACCACCATTAACAGCTTGCTGAGAACCTGTTTCAATCTTTCCATCCG
>NZ_JBHIPT010000075.1:0-6295 GCF_042196205.1 Bartonella sp. AP21QHHD
AAGTCTGGTAGGCGCCATTATTTCCAGTGTTTTTGGCTATTATGGTTATAGAAGCCGTAAGGACACTTTCATGCTTTAAAACGTCTACCTGTCTTCCTTTAAAGCAAATACATAAAAAGCTGCACGCATAGTGCAGCTTTTTTGCAAAATTTTCTGATTGTCTTTTTGTATCATTGTCTCTCATATCAGACAACTTCACCAGCCCATCATCCTTAATACTCCCCTTAAAAAAAACATAAGGAGTTGCTCATCGCTGCCAATAGGCATTGTTCTTGTTTTGGAAAAGAGCTCTGAAAACTTCCTTTCTCAACTGATCATCAAGAAAAACTATACAAAGCATGGGATATACCATAAACACGTAGAAGAAAATTGTACCTTATAACCTCTTGGGGAGGAGCATTGTGACAAAGAAAAAATCCATGATTGTCACCCAAATGGGGCTTTTCCTTGTTTTGGGCTTTAGCAGCTTTGCCGATGAAACAGCACAAGTTACATTTGCTCTCCACTTAGCAGAAAGCACAGCATCTATTTCAATGCTGCTGTTTGCAGGGCTTGTCGGGGCAATTTGTGCAGGCCCCATTGCACCACATCTCTTACATCGCTTCCAACCAGCGCGAACAGTACCCATTGTTTTATTGTTTGAAGCACTTTTCATAGCTGTTGCCGCAATCGCCAACCAATTTTGGGTTTACATTGCACTTTCTTTCGCACTAGGTTGTGCTGGTTCACTCTTTTGGTCCGCTATCCTCGTTTCCGTCCCAGAATTTGCAACCAATGATCAGCAACTAGACCGTATCAACCGCATTATCCAAACAGTCCGTAATCTTGGCTATATTGCAGGACCACTGTTAGGGGGCGTGTTGTATGGAATATCAAACGGGCAAAAAGGGCTCTTTGCACTATCCATCATGGTTCTCTGTGCAACCTTTATCACTCTCTTCTGTTTTAAAAGTTTAAAAATTCATACGCCAACAACAAACACAACGCAAAACAGCAAAAAAGGGCTAGATTTAACGGGTCTCTTGCGTAAAAAAAATGTTGTCTATGCTCTTTCTCCCCTCATCATTACCATCATCCTCACCTCTGCTCTCAACGTCTTATCGATTGTCCGCATCCGCACTGAGCTGTACTTCAGTGCAGAAACCTATGGGATAATCACAAGCATGTTAAGTCTTGGCCTCGTGGTTGGTCCACTCTGTTTCTCCAGCCTTTTTCATCGCTTTGGCAATGCCGCTGGTGCATCACTTGCCGCTACAATAATTGGTTTTGCAATTTTCTGCTTTTCCTTAACACATATTGTATGGTTGATGATGCTGTCATTTTTCATCCTTGGGGGTGCTAACGGCGTGCAAAATGCTCTGATGGCAAGTTTTATGATGAAAGCCATTCAGAAAGAACACCGAAACAACCAAATGCCTGCCTATATCTTTATCATACAAACAGCGGTGTGCCTTGGCTTTCTAGGAGCCGGTTTTGTAAAAGTGCATCACACCCAAAGCACACTGTTTATCATTGGCATCGCCACCATGATCACAGGCATATTAGGCTTTATCATAAACCGCACTATGCAAAAAAAGGAATATGATAATGGTTAACGAACTTTGCTATCTTTGCTCTCAAGCAAACCAAACCCAAAAATGGCATGACAATCACCACCCAATCAAATTTCAATAAAATCCCTATCAAATCGTTGTATCCCATGCAACCCCATACCAACCCAATAGGACTTTGATAAACCACTCTTTAATGTAGAGCAACTAACAACCCTCCCCAAAGCTTGATATTTTAAAGTAAAAAAAAACGATAACATCATGCAACAAGATCCTATAGGCTTAAACTTTTACAATGGAACAGGCGGCTATGTGTGGCAACTGGCAGACTATATGCGACATGATTGTCATGAGAGCTCCCACACACTTGAATTGCAAAAACCAACGCCGCCCATAGCCATCAATTCTTTCGCTGTCTACCCAAGTGAACTCAATCCTTTATCACGCGTTCAATGGGCAAAAGATGTACAAATAATAAAAAACAAACCAGCACTCATTGGCAAACGGCAAATACAACCCATCACCATTGTTTCTACAAAAGGAGCGGCATTTGGCGGATTCGACTTTCCCACATTTGAAGCACTTCGTGAAGGCTGCCTTGTCCAATCACTGAGGGAAATACAATTCAATGATACTCTTCTTGCCTCTGGAAGTCTTTTGATATCACTTTTACAACACGGTCTCATCGAAACAGATCAAAAAGCATTTTCAGAAAATGATGCAACCGCTCTTTTACGAGAGCCAACATGTATTATCATAGATTCTTCTCTTGGCAGTCTTGCCATTAATCAACTCAATGGGCGTACAATCCGGCTTCATGAAAAAACAAAACATCTCTTGAAGCAAGCCACCACACCAATGCACATTCAACACCCTATAGAGGATTCAATAAAATTTTTTGTAAAAGCAGGAATGCTACGATTGGTAAAATTATAAGGATAAAAAGATGCAGCTGATAAGACCTGGCATGGGAACAGAAAATAGTGCACAGCTCATTTATGCGCTTATTCAAATGGCAAGACCGCGCACAGTCATTGAAATCGGTGCTGGTGATAGTACGCGCTTGATTGCTAAAGCACTGCAAAAAGCAAAACAAGCATGGCAACAAGATAAAAAACTTTTAGAATCTTCTACCTGGGAAGAGCGTACAGCTTTGCTTGATCCTTCAGGAATCCTTGAGAATTACGAACCTCGGCTTATCACCATTGATGATTTTACAGTCGAAGGTCAATCAGCAGAAGAAGCATAGCAAAAACTGCTTCAAGACGGTATTGAAAAAAACATGGTAACATTTATCCATGAGAATTTTTTCTCTCTTGATGAAAGCACCCTCAAATCTTGGGGACCAATAGATTTTGCTTGGCTTGATGCTGGAACGCCCGCAGATGACGTGCGATTTGTTATAACCCTTTGGGAACACATCACCGCGGGTGGTTATCTTTTTCTGCATGAACCAACCATAACAACAACAATTGCTCTCAATGGCGAACAACGGGTTCGACGTGTTAGAACTCCCATCTGGGAAGAAATTCTCTACCGGCTTGATGGCTCCTATGAAGCTTTAACACTCCCCGAAAACCACAAATATCGCCAAGGTGGTCTGGGGATTATTCGCAAACGCACCTCTGCCGAACAAATTGTACGCGCACAATCGCTACAAGCAGAACTCATAGAAATCAATGAACTGCCCATTCGCAATGATCTTTTGCCCATGGGGAAAGAAACCCTTCACAAACGCAATACCCGCAATTCACTGATCTCTGCCATGACGTCACCGACACTGCGTACTGTTTATGCCGCCATTATCCTTGGTGCAAAAAATCTTACTGATATCCTCAAACATGTCGATTCAGATGCCAAAAACATTCACAAATCCATCAATCGCCTTTTGAATCTCGGACTTATTCACAACACAACAGAAGGATTTCAAGCCGAAGAGACAGTGTGGAAAATGCTAGAAAATAAACATGAGCGGAATAGGGAAAATTTAAGCGACCGCCATTTAGAAACAGAAGAGATGCTATCAAAAATTGGTGAAGCCTTTCAGAAGGAAAAAATCTATAGCGAAACGGAAGTTTCCAAGATATGCAACCTCTTTACGATAGACTTTGCCCGATTACGACGCACTCTTGTTGAGAGAGGTTTTTTACAACGCCATGGAGGAAAATATCAACGCATGCGCTAAAAGAGAATTGAAAAATGATTAGCGAACGCTATCGTTTTTCTTCTCTATTTCAAGAGAATGAATAACCTTCCACTAAAAAAATATAATTTCATTAAAAGGTTACAAAATCATTCATCCCATTCATATGTTGACAATCTATGGAGATGAGATTAGCGTGCCCTCTTCGCAAGAGATGCAATGGGGAGGAACAAGAGTGCGGGATGCCAATTGGTTATCAAAAAGGATTGGGTGGTTATCAAAAAGAATTAGAAATAGTCAAAACCATCAGGAGAAGATATAGGATCAAGGTCTCAATGATCTTACGATTGTTGCGCGAACATCTGGGCACAGTGTTGTTGCTCAATCCAAATCATGCTCGATATTTCTAAAAACATCGTAGAAAAAACAATATTCTTGCATTGGACTGGCTAGTGAATCAAGAAAGATACTATTTCAACGAAATGTGCACAGCAGAAATAGGGCTGGCAAAACTTCCTCAAAAGATACAACAAAATGTCTTTGATCATTTAACAACACTTCTATGGAAATTCCATGGGCAAAAATAAAATTCCTTTTTTCATCTATAGCACAGTTTTCCTTTCTGAATTTTCCTTTTTCTTTGTACTCCCTCTGCTTGGAAACTCTTCTCTCATAACTGCTGCCAATGTTGCTTTTTATCTCGCTGGATCGGTAATCCTTGAAAGCATTCTCATGGTAACCACAACAGGTTTATTAGAAAGATTTTCGCGTAAACTCTTAATGGCTACCGCCTTTATTTTAAGGAGTAGCGCTTTTGTGTGCATTATCCTATCGCTCACACCTTCTGCATGGTTGATCTTTTTTACCTTAATGGCTTTTTCGAAAGCAATTTCAAAGCCATTTTTGAGAGAAATTTTATCAGAACATCTCAATGAAAATGCTCTTAAACGCGCATTAACTCTCTATTCTTTTTTTCAAAATGCTGCTGTCGTTATCGCCCCTCTTGTTGCAACGAGTGCCATAAAATACAACGCATCAACCTTCTTAATGGCTTTTTTTGCACTCATTGGTTTGTATCTTTGTGTTCTATCCATTCAAATTGTTTATCATTACCCGCATAAAACATTATCTCTTGAAAAGAATAAAAAAACAAAAAAAGCTCTTCTTTCTTCTTTAAAAACAATAATACATAATCGTTCTATTGCTTATTTACTGGTCACGGCTTTGCTTTGTGCATACCTCATGGGAATTTTCATCACCACCACAACACTTCTCAGTAAATTTGACAGCAATCTCGCCCCTTATAGTGGAATTTTCTTTTCAATTGTTGGCATCAGTATTTGTATCTGGCAAGGAATAATCAATAAACATCTCAGCCTTTCCGATAAATCAACTTTCTACCTATTATGGCTTATGGGAAGTTTCTCCTCATTTTTCCTCATGGGTGGGGTCTTTACCGCTGTGACTGCATTAATTGCCTACAGTGTCTATGAATCTGTCATGATTCCAGAAATATACTATCAAGCAGGGAAAACAACTACATCCCTCTCTGCCAGTGTTCTTTTCAGTTATATTCTTGTTATTTCAAATATTGGCCAAGCCGCCGGCTCATGGACAAGTGGATGGATTATCAGCCATTTCAACAATCATATCGCTTTCACCTTTTGCATGATTGTTGGTGCCTCCGCCTTTGCTTCTTGCCTTTGCCTCATGCAAACGAAAAAATAAGCAGCTTCCATATCACATATAGTTTTTGCAACCGGTGGCACAACAAGAGCACTCAAAACACTTCGCCATAAATGGCTCAATTATGATTTTGTAACACACTCTGCGGCAAAGAAGCTCGAAACTGTCTTTAAAGATTGCTCTGTAAACGCCGTTGCAAATTGTCTCATAGCTTAAAGGATTATGAGATAGACAAGCGTAAGGTAGCTACATTCTGCACGAATAATATTCTATTGATATCCATGTGCAACACAGCCAAATCATTTTTCTTATAATTTGCTCATTTCTGCCATGACCTCACCGACACTACGCGCTGTCTATACTGTTATTATACTTGGTGCTAAAATTCTTTCTGATATCCTCAAACTTGTCAATTCAGAGACCAAAAACATTCACAAATCTATTAATCGCCTTTTAAACCTTGGTCTTATTCAAAACACAACAGAGGGATTTCAAGCAATCGATAAATTATGGCAAGCGCTAGAAGATAAAAATGTACGAAATATGGAAATTTTTAGCGATCACCATTTAGAAACAGAAGATATACTTACAAAAATTGCAGAAGCATTTCAAATAGGAAAAACTATCGCGAAACGGAAACATAAAAAATATGTAGCCTTTTTACTTTAGATTTTGCGAGATTAAGACGAATCTTGGTGGAAAATGGATTTTTAAGACGATATGCAAGCAAATATCAGCGCATACGTTGAAAGAAAAAATTCAAGCATTTGAGTTTTTCTTATGCAGCGTTTTGTTTTTTTGTTTTCTGTAAAGAGAGTTTAGGCCAGCTATGCGCCCCCCTTAGTATTTAGTGATATAGATAGTTTGGAGTTCAATGAATTGTTTGCAGTTTTTTTGTTACAAAAAGTTGGCAGAT
>NZ_JBHIPT010000076.1:0-1824 GCF_042196205.1 Bartonella sp. AP21QHHD
TGGTAGTGAAGATGCAGACGCAGTGAATCTAAGACAATTGCAAGACTTAGAAGATGTCGTAAGAAAAAATGGTTGGAAACTATCTGTTGACGGTAAAAATGCTAAAACAGTCATTATGGATAGCGGAGTAGATTTTTCCACTGGAAGTACAAATCTTAACATTACAAAAGGCGATAAGGATAATAAGGTAAAATTTGATTTAGCTCAAGATGTTACATTAACGAGCTTAAAGGCAGGCACAACTGCCCTAGATGCAACAGGTCTGGTAATTACTGATGGACCGAAAATAACGACCGCGGGCATTGATGCTGGAGGTAAAGAGATAAAGAAAGTTAAGGCTGCAGCACTCACTGAGACTTCACAACAAGCAGTGAATGGTTCACAGTTATTTGCAACAAATAATGAAATTGCTGATGTAAGAGATAGTATCCTTGTTAAGCAAGAACAAGAAGAAGAAAATAGATTAGCGCGTAGTCTTCGTGCAGGGGGAACAGGTGTTATCACCATTGGGAAAGGAACTGGTGGCAATGAAGTCAGCATTCTGAATAAAGATAATGAGAAACGGAAAATTTCCGGTTTATTAGGTGGCGATCTCAGTGCAAATTCAGATGAAGCGGTTAATGGCTCACAGCTGTTTACTACAAATCAAAATGTTACAATTGTAGCCACGAATATAGCTAAGTATTTAGGTGGTGGCGCTAAATATGAAAGTGGCGCATGGACTGCTCCTAAATTCACTGTTAAGTCCGTTAAGGATGATGGCGAAACAGAAAACAAAGAATATCCTGATGTAGCATCTGCCTTTGAAGGTGTAGGTACTTCTATCACGAATGTTCAGAATAAATTGACTGAACAGGTTAATAATGTGATTAACAAAGTAGAAAGCGAAAGCTTTGTTCAGCAAGACAAAACAACACATCGTCTCACTATTGGAGCTGCAGTAGAAGGCAGTGAAATCAATATAGCCAACAAGGCTGGTGCGGATCGGATAATTTCAGGTGTTGGTGAAGCAACAAAGGATAATGAAGCTGTTAACAAAGGTCAGCTTGATAAAGAATTGAAAGATCTTTCGAATAGCCTTCAGTCTGATGATTCAGCCGTTGTTCATTACGATAAAAAAGATGGTGATAATGGCGGCATTAATTACACGAGTGTGACTTTAGGTGGTAAAGATAAGACAGCTGTAGGTCTCCATAATGTTGCTGATGGTAAGATTGCCAAGGATTCACATGATGCAATCACGGGTGGACAGGTTAATACCATAGCTTCGGATTTATCAAAGATTTTAGGTGGCGCTGTATCCTTTGATGGCAAAAACTTTACAGGACCAACGTATGACTTATCGACAGTTTCTAAAGAGGGTAATGTAACAAATAAATCGTATGAAGGTGTTGAAACAGCCTTTAAAGGACTTGATGAGAATATCAAAACCGTTAACGATCGTATTAAGGAAGTCTCAGAAGGAGTTTCACAGGATTCTTTATCATGGAGTAATCAGAGTAATGCTTTTGTAGCCTTGCATGGAAAAGAAGGTGAAAAGACAAACAGCAAGGTCACATCGCTGGCTGATGGTTCTCTAGTGGCGGGTTCGAGCGATGCGGTTACGGGTGGACAGATTAATACCATAGCTGCGAGTTTAGCAAAAATTTTAGGAGGCAAAGCATCGTTTAGTGCTGATGGCACTTTTACAGCTCCCAGCTATGACTTATCGACAGTTTCTAAAGAGGGTGATGTAACAAATAAATCATATGAAGGTGTTGGAACCGCTTTTTCAGCTCTTGATGCAAATATCAAGAATGTGAATGCACGGATTAAAGAGGTTTC
>NZ_JBHIPT010000077.1:0-2125 GCF_042196205.1 Bartonella sp. AP21QHHD
AGGGGTGAAGGTTGGTCAGATTGCCAGTGGTGGCAATATTGAAATTTTTGCAGGCAACGACATCTATTATGATCAGGTCATAGGCTATGGCAGTGCAACATTGACATCGGTATCAGGAGAGATCAGTGTTGAGAATGTGTTGTCTGCTGAGGGGGATGTGAGATTGACAGCAAACACTCTCGATTTAAGCAATAATCGTTCTCATATTTACACGCCGCAAACGCTGTATTTAATTGCAGATCATATTGATGTCTCGGGCAGCGAATTGACTTATGGCGGTTTAGACTTTCAAAGCACCAATGCCCTTGATATTCACCATGCGCGGCTACAAGCCGTGACAGATCAGGGTGGAACTGGAGATATTCTTTTTGTTGCTCCAAGCGTTATGGTTGATGAGACAACTTCTGTTTTAGCGGCACGAGATTTCGTGATCAAGACGGGGGAGCTTAGAAATAGCGGTCAATTGGCATCGGGGCAGGATTTAGTCTTTAGCGTGACGGGGGATGTGACCAACAACAAAACGGGCTTAATTTATGTGAAGGGCAATGGTGCTTTACAAGTTGATGGGGCTTTGTTGAATGATTTTGGCACCATAATGGCAGAGGGTGATTTGGGTTTCACCAATGCAGATGGCAGCGGAAAAAGCCTTTCGCTTGTCAACAAAGCAGGCTTGATTCAAGCTGGTGGAAACTTAAATATCCAAACCAACACCCTGAAAAACGAAGCTGATAGCACGCCTGTCATCACGGAAAAAACGGAATATAGCGATATTTCATTCGAAAAACCAGACAAATATAATTTTCTCGATGGTAGGCCTTTATATCATGATATGTACTGGGATCGTTGGGGAAAAGGAAAACTTTCTAAGAGGGAGAGTGGGCCAGTCGGTCCAAAACACTTTATATTTGAGCAACAACTTTGGAATAACAAAGAAGGAACCTATGGCACGGCAACTTTAAAAGATGGGACAGTCTATAAGGCATTTACTTGGAAACATAATGCTCGAAAAGGAGACATAGAAGAGTTTGTATGGAATGGTTCTCGGCGGAAGGGAGGATGGTTTGGGTCAATAAACGAAGACTGGTCACATATGACAGAAAAGACTGTCACACAAGCATTTTCGCATAAACCAACTGTTTCGGGGGTAATACAATCTAGTGGCAATCTCATCATTAACGCTGATACCATTGACAACCATTATAGCTCTATGAGAGCAGGGGGAAATGCCGATATCCACGCTGGTGTGCTCACCAATCTGGGGGCAACAGCTTATAAAAAAACTTATCTGGGTTGTAATGCCAATACGCAGGATGGTTATTGTTATGGCTATAAAGCTGATGGAAGCCGCGATGTTTCTTTAGATATAGCCGATGGCAAGGATCGCCATACTGGTTCAGAAGCTCTTGATGCAGCTCCTGGTCTTGTCCAAGCGGGTGGCACGTTGAATTTGGTGGTCGATCAACTCAATAACACGGCAGCGGAAGGTTCGATTACAGGGGATGCGCATTTTAAAGCACAAGCAGTTGAAGGCAATCCACTGGAGTCCTTAAGTGGTTTAACCGGGGCTGGCGCTCTCTTTACACCAAAAGTGGATCTCAATAATGCAGGGGAACTTTCTGAGGGGCTCCCTTTACCAAAGCCCCAATCGGGTGGGGTTGGGGGCACGCTGCCCAACCAGAATTTTATTTATGAAACGCGGGCAGAATTCCTTGATGTTGGCAAGTTTTATGGCTCAGCTTATTATTTGAACAGAATTGGCTACAATCCTGACAGAGAGATTTTTTTCTTAGGTGATGCTTATTTTGAAAAGCAGCTGATTGAAAAACAAATGCGTGATCTGGTTGGTCAAGGTTTGGGCAAAGGTTCCTTTATTCCTGGAAGTGATGCCATTGAACAAGTCAAAACCTTGCTGGATGTCGGGGCAGACTATGCAAAAGCCCACAATCTCCCCTTTGGTGAGGCTTTGAGTGAAGAACAATTGGCTTCTCTAGAAGCCCCGATGGTGATTTATGTGCGCCAACAGGTCAAGGGCATGGATGTTTACGCACCGGTGCTTTACATCCCTGAAAAAGACAGAGCCTCCTTTGTTTCTGCTGGGGCTTTGATCATGGGCGATGATGTCAAT
>NZ_JBHIPT010000078.1:0-3988 GCF_042196205.1 Bartonella sp. AP21QHHD
TATCAAGGCAGGAGTTTGGTTGCTCCTATGAATCCAAAGACAAATTTTATCAGAAAAGTTATTTGTTGGATTTCAAAAAAAAATTCCTAAGTAGGAAAAAAGAAAGAGTAATTATTGCAAATATTGAAATAATATCCCTAAAAGGCGCTCTCTAAACTTTAATGATCACCTCCTTTAATTCCATCATATATTGTAAATGCGAGATGATTGTACAGAGACAGATGAGAAAAGAGCTCCGTCAAGAACATATCTCTTATGATTTTATCAATCTCATCTCAATTCCATTGGCTATAGTAGAAAAAGATTGATCATTAGGAACACTCATTATGAGTAAAAACACGCTGTGACTTATGGAGAAAAATTTATGAAAAGTTATACTTTATCAGATGTTGCACAATATGTTGATATGCATAGTCATGTTATTAATTTTGGTACTCAAGATAATGCCCCTGATGATGTACGGATTAAAACAGCTGAGAACACTCTTGGTTTACAATTTACCTCTTCCTATAAGAATTTTTTAAAAAATTATGGAGGAGGAGAAATTGGAGGTGAAGAAATATTCAGTATTTATGAAATCTGTGCAGGTATTCCTGCTGGTGATATTGTTTACCGAAATTTGCTCGATAGAAGAGATGGCTTTACGGACCCCAAACAACTTGTTATCTGCACAACTGATTTTGGTGAAACCTTTTATTTTGATTATACGCAGTTTCGGGATGGTGAATGCCCACTCTATCTCAAGTATACATCTGAAGATTCCGAATATTACGCAAGTAATTTTTATGAATTTCTCTGCAAAAGAATTAAAGAGTATGCAGGGGAAGATTCATGAAAACCTATACCTTAGATGATGTTATACAACTAGTTGATAAATAGGATAATTGCGATTTATTGCTTGTTATGAAAACATCTAAAAAGAGATTGATCATTATAAAGATTAGAAAAATCCCTTTTAATAGACCGTGTCAGTGTTGTCAGTTCTTTTTAGAGCCTATATTATTTTTTTAATGAGAGAAAATTAAAATCAATATATTTCAATAGGTTATAATTTTAATGATGCAACCTTTATTAAAAGACAACCCATAAATTCAATTCATAATATATATTTCTCAGTTATGTGTCAGTAAATTGAACTGACAAAATAGATTATTTTAGTGAGTGATTAAAACGTGCTTTATGAAAAGCGTATGAAAGTAAAAACTGATTACGTTATCAAAATTCCTTTAATGAATTTTTATCAATTTATTTAAATAGATAACCTTATTATTTTAGTGAGTGATTAAAACATGTCTTATGAAAAGCGTATGATCCTGTAAAGCCTTTCAAAAGAAACGGTTTATGATCATAAAAATGCTATTAAGACTATTATGGTTATGAGTTTAGGGGGGTATGGGGGTTTTGGGGGGTCTTTTTACCCCCCCCTTTATATATATTTTTTAATCCAAAATAAAAGTTATTATATTTCAATAAGTTAATCTTTCAAATAAACAACCTATATTAAACATAACACATAAATACAATTTTTAATATATATCTAAGAGGGTTTTGTAGGTGTTTTGGGGGTTTTAAAAACAGACAAAACCTATAAATAATATNTTTTAAAAACAGACAAAACCTATAAATAATATAAGAAAATGAATATACATAACTCTGTTTAAACAAAGCTTTTGAAAAGGATAAAGCTATCATTTTAAATACGGTATAATCTCTTAAAGGCAATCCAAATAAGAGTATCTAAAAGTGCAAATGGTTTCTTTTTAGAATAACGCATGATAAATTATTCCTTTTAAGATTATAGGTAATCAACTCACAAGATGATACGTTTAAAGAATTTACAAAAGTCCATTAAAGGATTTCTGATAACGTAATTCTTTCCTATCTTAGTTATCTCATAACAGATGATAAAATAAACTTTTATTTAAACTAATACATAAGCGGCTTTAATAAGATTAGCATGCCCATTATGTGAGCATGCTTTATAAGTTATTCAGTTTCTCTAATTTCTAATTTTGGTAGGTTCTTAACAATTTTGATTGTCTCTAAACTTACAGTAATAACCCTTTGAAATAACTCTAATGGATAAGCAGGGTTGCCAACGGTTTCAACAGCATAGCGATTAGCATCATTCACAATACCACTCTTTTTATCAGTCTTTACACATTGACGCCCCATAACCCATTCAAGAGCGGGTTTGCCATTGACGATATACGCATAAGCTTCAAGAGGTATATCTGTTATTGTGATATTGTTATTATAAATAACAGTGGTTTTATCTTTCTCTTTACCTGCTTTTGCGAATTTCATTTCAGTAACATAATAAAACTTTTCGGGATTAGAGATTTCTGTAACTTTTGGATTACCCTTTTTAAAAGTCACTGGATAAGGTTTTACATCTTCATAATTCATGTGCAAATGACCGAGTTCACGCCCAGCTGTTACAAACTTCCAAAAATCATCAGCACTCTTTACGCAAGGAATGCGAGGTAATTCTTTGCATAAATTATCAGCATAACGAGCACGGTAATCTTCTGAATGTAAAATCCCATAAACATAATAGAACAAATCATCTTTAGTGATAGTTTCATTAGGATAAGCGGCTTTAAAATGTTCTAGCCCCTCATCAGTAATAGCATTACGCCTCTGTAAACCAGCTGTTGTGTTTTTCTCCGTAGAATGCGTAAATAAATGGGATTGTTTCTCACTTCTACTTTTTGAAACCGTAGTATCTTCGTAAATATAGCGTGGAAAACATTGACCTTTTTCTATTGAATCTAAATTAGGCAAAGCTTTAGTCATCAATACAGAAAAGTCTTTCTTTGCTCCTATACCTGTAATTTGTATCACCTTATTATCAACCGCTTGTCTTATCGGGAATATACGCGGCATTTGATAAACTGCTTCATTAAAGACGCTATTGTAATAAAGCCATTGTTGTGTAAAAGGACGGTATAGGCTTTGAATAAGGCATTTATCTTCAAATTCGGAAAATTTACCTCTTAATAATTCTCTCTTAAGAGTACTGCTCCAACTAATCTTTCTTACATCGGAATTGACGAAATCATTCACGACCTTTGCACGTGCTGTACGATCAGCATGTGAATAGGTATTATTTAAACGTTTTACCTCATTATTATAGAAGGCAGTCATGTTATTCATATTTTTCTTTACAGATTCACGGCTTGAGTTATACGTCCAAGCATCACGATTGGTTGAAACACCAAGAGAATAAGTTTCAAAGAGCTTTTTATCATGCCCCTTTTTGACACCCATAGCTAAGAATGTTTTGAAACTGTCATCACGTTGATCAAGCCAATCACTGTACTTATCTGGTGTAATTATTTGCCAACCTTGTTTGCTCCGTGTAATACCATCAATGCTACCAAGAGACTCTATTATTATAAGCTTTTCTTTTCTCGTGAGATAATCTCCAATATCACGGAAATATATTTTGCCACGCTGTTGAGATTCTGGATTTTTAACCAAAATAGAGATAGCTATGGGAGCTCGAGATCCTTCACCAAAAATGCCACCACTTTCCTTTTTACGTTGTTCTCCAGAAGTCCGTGCATTCCCCCGTAAATGGAAAATATAAAGGCTGCTAAATTCTTCAACGAGGCATTTGCGTAAACCATCCATAGAATGTCCAGTAATAAAACCGGCATTTGTGACAAAGCCGATTACCCCAGCATTATCAATACGGTCACTAGCCCAGCGGATAGCGCGGATATAACTATCATATAACTTTTGCGTACTAGTTGCTTTCGATTTAGCTATATAAGTCTCACGAATACGATCATCTAATATGGGATAAGATATATTGGGATTATTATCGTTTTCATTCTTTTGTCCTACCGAATAAGGAGGGTTACCAAAGATAACTTTAATATCCAGTTTCTTTTGATGCTCTAAATATTCACTGTTTTCCTCTAGTAAACCTTTCATCAAATCTTGTTTTTCAAGCATCCGAAACGTATCAGCCAAACCA
>NZ_JBHIPT010000079.1:0-2038 GCF_042196205.1 Bartonella sp. AP21QHHD
ACGTGCCTTGCGCGGGGTTTGGCATGGGCGTTATGGAACAGCCCGTTGCCCTGCTCATGATGATAGGCTGCCTAGTTTATCCCTTGCCAATGGACATGATGGGCGTCTTTTACTCACTTGTTATGCTGGCTGCTCTTTTAGAGAGATCATACAAGCGCTTATTAGAATTGGATTGCTTGGAAAACAAGCCTTTTTTGATAAAGCTTATGATCAGACGCTCTCTTTCTCCAAACAGTTTTGTGCTGATCTCAAACAAGCAAAAAGGAAAGCAGAGAGAGCAAAAGCAATTTGGCAACAAAGCCAACCAATTAAAAACACTTTAGCAGAAACCTATTTACGTATGCGGGATATTACATGTGATTTGCCTACAGATTTACGCTTTTACGACAAATGTCTACACCCCTCTGGGGGTA
Organism: Bartonella sp. AP21QHHD; assembly: GCF_042196205.1. NCBI lineage: Bacteria > Pseudomonadati > Pseudomonadota > Alphaproteobacteria > Hyphomicrobiales > Bartonellaceae > Bartonella > Bartonella sp. AP21QHHD. The sequence continues at coordinate 414 of NZ_JBHIPT010000079.1, forward strand.
CATTGCCCGCGTTGATTGCTCTTGTTAAGGGGGCTGGTTCCTTTGCCATTCATAGAACCTTTTTAAAAGACAATGGCTGCAAAACAGATCAAAAACCAGCAAAAGCCATGTTGGGATCTGTAACGGGTGGTGGGGTGCATTTAAGTCAAGCCAATCCAAAACATCTGGTCATTTGTGAGGGCATTGAAACCGGTCTAGCTCTACTGTCTGGGTTGTTAACAGAGCCCGTTGATTTATGGGCGTCCCTTTCAACCCTATGAAAATGCAAAATAGATATAAAATATCTATTCTAATAGTACCTATTGAAGAAACAGTAAAAATACATTACATTAGAACTACTTTGTAACACATTAAGTGGTCGTAAAATGGCTGAGACAACATTTACCTTTCGCGTCGATGATGTATTAAAAAATGAATTTTCCAAAGCAGCAAAGGCGTGTGATAGATCTGGTGCACAATTATTGCGCGATTATATGCGCGATATCGTAAAAGAACAAAAAGAAAAAAGTGCATACGATTTATGGTTTCGGGAACAAGTTCAATTAGGGATAAATTCTGCTAATGCAAGTGATATAATGTCTTCTGAAGAAATCGAAGCAGAAGCAAAAGAATGGCGCTTAAAGACACAAAGTAAACTAGATAGATCAACTTTATGAAGCTAATTTGGACACAAGTAGCACACGTTGACCGCAAAAAGATACGTGAATACATATCACAAGATAATCCTTCCGCTGCCTTAAAGTTTGATCAACTTTTATCTGAAAAAGTAGAAAAACTTGTTAAATTTCCTACCCTTGGTCGTTTAGGACGAATTGTAAATACACGTGAACTTATTGTACATCCAAATTATATCATGATTTATGATATTTCAAATGGCGTTGTGCGTATTTTACGTGTGCTCCATACAAAGAAAAAATTTCCTTAATCAACTGTATTTTTATTTATTTTGTAATTGAAGAAAATTATTTTCTACAATACTGCGCTCCGTATCAGTAAATAATGATAAATTATTATTTTTCTAATATTGCGAATATGATTGCATAATGCACTTTGCACACCGCTTAGTTTCTACTCGTAAAAATGAAGATGACACTATTGTCAATGATGTGTCTGTTGAAAAGCTTGGGGAACTCTTAAAAGAAAACCCCCGTGGTCTCTTAATGGTGCGTGATGAATTGGCTGGCTTTTTAGCCAATCTAGAAAGAAAGGAATATCAATCAGACCGCGCCTTTTATTTAACAGCTTTTAATGGCGATGATCAATTTACTTATGACCGTATAGAGCGTGGAACCATTTTTATCCCTTATGTCACTTTATCCATGATTGGAGGCATTCAACCTTCACGCATTATTCCGCTCATTCAAGCCATACACCGTGGAATAAACGATGACGGTTTATTGCAACGCTTTCAAATGATTGTCTGGCCCGATGACAATAAAGAGTGGCAATTGGTTGATAAACCGCCCAATCAAGAGGTCTGGCAAAAGTATGAAGGGGTATTTCGCTCTTTTCGTGATAAACGCTTAGGTTCTCCCGAACAACCACTGATCATGCGTTTTTCTGCTGAAGCACAAGTGAAGTTTTATGAATGGTTAGAGCATCTTCATAAAGAGGCAAAAGGAGGT
>NZ_JBHIPT010000080.1:0-3307 GCF_042196205.1 Bartonella sp. AP21QHHD
TCTTTTACAAAGGAATTCATAAAAATTACTGGCGTAATATTCACAATCTTCAGATGGAAGCATGACATAAAGTGGGCATTCTCCATCCCGAAACTGCGTATAATCAAAATAAAAGGTTTCACCAAAAGCAGCATCACAAACGATAAGCTGTTCTAGTGTTGCAAAACCACGTTTCCTATCATTTAAATTTTGGAAAACAATATCATCAAAAGGAATATCTTCTCCACACTCCTTATAAAGCCTATAGATTTCATAACCACCAATGTCCCCGCCTTTATAATGTTTTAAAAAAACTTTATAGGAAGATGTGAATTGCAAACCAAGAATTTCCTCAGCTTTTTCAATCACGAGATCATCAACCTCCTTATCTTTGCTAGCAAAATTAACAATATCACCTTCATATTTATCAACTAATACTGTAACATCATCTAAGGTATAGGTTTTCATCAATTATCCTCAAAACTTGCGTAACGCTCCATATTTCCTCTATCAATTTCACCTCTTCCATAGTTTTTTCCAAAAACTCTTGTAAAAAGGGATAGGTTGCGGAGTGGGAGTGTGCTCAATCTTTTCAATCGGTTTTTCACCATCAGGTATCTCAACTCCCGCGTGTACTTTAATTCTTTTGCATAGGAATTCATAAAAATTACTGGCGTAATATTCGGACTCCTCATCCGCAAACATGACATAGAGTGGGCATTCACCATCCCGAAACTGCGTATAATCAAAGTAAAAGGTTTCATCAAGATCATAACTCACAACGAGCTGTTCTGGTGTCGTAAAACCACGTTTTCTATCATTTAAGTTTTGGAAAACAACGTCATTAACAGAAACACCTATAGGATGCTCATAAAGACTATAGATTTCTTCACCACTAATGTCCCCACCTTTATAATGTTTCAAAAAACTCTTGTAAGAGGATGTGAATTGTAAACCAAGAGCTTTCTCAGCCCTTTCAATTACAAGATCATCAACTGCATCATCTTCAGTACGAAAATGGATAATCTCATCATCATATTTATTCACTTTATCAATTAATATTACAACATCAGCTAAGGTATAGGTTTTCATAAATCTTCCCCTGCATGGTCCTTAATTCTTTTACAGAGAAATTCATAAAAATTACTTGCATAATAAAGGGGATCTCCAGATATTACCTCAAAATAGAGCGGACATTCACCATCCTGAAACTGAGAGTAATCAAAGTAAAATGTCTCACCAAAATCAGTTCTACTGACAACAAGCTGCTGTGATTTTGCTAAACCATTTTTCATTTCTGTTAAGCGATTATAGACAATGTCACCACCATAAACAGTTTCAAAGTCTACACCATAAATGCTAAAAATTTCCTCGCAACCAATTTCTCCTCCTCCATAATTTTTTAAAAAACTTTTGTAGGACGAGGTGAATTGTAAACCAAGAGTTCTCTCAGCCTTTTCAATCAATATATCATCAGGTGCATCCTCTGCAGTGCCAAAGTCGATAACATCCGGATACTTATTAATTAATTGTGCAACATCAGCTAAGGTATAGGTTTTCATGGATGATCCTCAAAACTTGCGTTATAAACGCTTCATNGATAGGTTGCGGAGTGGGAGTGTTCTCAATCTTTTCAATCGGTTGGTCACCATCAGGTATCTCAGCTCCCACACTTTCTTTAATTCTTTTGCAAAGGAATTCATAAAAATTGCTAGCGTAATACTCGCAATCCTCAGATGGAAGCATGACATAAAGTGGGCATTCTCCATCCCTAAACTGCGTATAATCAAAATAAAAGGTTTCACCAAAATCTGTTCTGCTAATGAAAAGCTGTTCTGGTGTCACAAAACCACGTTCTCTATTGAGTAAGTTTCGGTAAACAATATCACCAGCAGGAATACCTTCCCCACAATCTCCATAAATGCTAAATATTTCATCACCACCAATTTCTCCTCCTCCATATTTTTTTAAGAAAACTTTGTAAGAGGATGTGAATTGCAAACCCAAAGCTTTCTCCGCCTTTTCAATCTGTAAATCATCTGTTTCATTCTCTCCATCATCTTCAGTACCCAAATTGATAATCTCTTCATCATATTTATTTACTTTATCAATTAAGACTGCAACATCATCTAAGGTATAGGTTTTCATCAATTATTCTCCATTAATTATTCTATAAATCTCTGTTTTTTCTCTTTTCATCAACCGTAGAGTATTACTGCCGATGCTCCTGTCCCCATCTGTCAAAATCTAGACCTATAATACCCCATTTCATATCAATTATTTCTCCTAAATTACTGTTTTTTTGTTCTCTATACCCTTTAGCGCGTTCCTTCCAATATTCCTCTCTCCACTTATTAAACTTTTCTCTCTCTATAAGCGATTGATGTGTTTTGGAAGGAGCATGAATCACGGAATTATATTTATTATGAGATTCCTTGCTCATTTCTGCTATGGGCCCCTCATGCGTTTGCTTTAGGTGATGCAACTCAACAGGCTCACCATCAAATCCTATAGGTGCTCTTCCTGTTTCCATCCTTTCAATATTGGTGCCCCACACGTCTTTCTTGTTTACTCTCCATTTAACCCTTTGGTTAGGATCAAACAAATCGTCTCTCTTATAAGCTTTGTTCGTCTGACCAAATTTGCTATCGGTAAATTTAGTGGGTTTCTTTTTTAACCAAAGCTTTTTTTCTTTAGCAGCAAGTTTGGTCAGTTCTTTCCTCGCCGCAAATTTGTCAGGATCTCCTTGAGTTGCAAGTTCTGCAAGATTTTTCTTGGAAGCGAATTGGGCAAAATCTTTCATAGCATTGAACTTGATCACTGTCTTTTCGCCAAGCTTTATGGCTCCCTTGGCTGTTCCAGCTCCTCCCAAAAACAGCGTTGCTACTTCAGTCAATAATTTTCCAAATTCAAGACCAGCATTAAAGGAACCACCGGCACCGGCTCGCTCATATTCCTCCTCCATTTTATTAATGCGATCTACATAGGGCTGTGCAAAGGCATGCCCAAGGGTAGCCAAAACCTTACCACTGGTGAAGAAATCTTTGAGCGCTTTCAAAATCTCTTTGGAATTTTTGGCTATTTGTATCAAGTCACCAACCGTAGGAGAACTGATTATTTGCAAAAAACCATCAAGCGTATCGTATATTTCAGCCGGTACACCAGCTACCATACCTGCCCCAAAGCTTATACCTTGCCCTGTACTAATCGCAGACCACTTCGCAGACACTGCTGCTTCACATAAAAGGTCAGGACACTCCTTTAATTCTTTCTCCATCTGAGCTTGTTGCGCACTGCTGAGGTAGTTATTTGCAGCGGCATTACCAGC
>NZ_JBHIPT010000081.1:0-24120 GCF_042196205.1 Bartonella sp. AP21QHHD
AGGTGGTCTGAAAATAGCTATTTAAAGAAAAAAACTATATATTTCAATATGCTAAACACAAAAAGTGGTGCCCAGACGCGGATTCGAACCACGGACACGCGGATTTTCAGTCCGCTGCTCTACCAACTGAGCTATCTGGGCATGCTTCATAAAAAATATAAAGCGTTTGCGGTTATAACATTAAAATTTTCTCTGTCCAGTCATCAAAAGAAAAATAATTGATTTTTTAATAAGTTTATCTCCCTATTCTAGAGCGTTATCAATGAATCTTTATCATAAAATAAATTTGATAGGTATATTGGATAGTTTAGTGTATTGTTATTAGAATGCTGTCTTATTGTGGTGATGATACGAAAAAAAATTAAAAGAATCAATCGAGAGGCATGATTAAGAAAGATTTTTTATAAAGTTTCCGTGAATTTTAAGCATACGCAATAATAGACAATATTTTTGACTTTTTTCTAAAAAGATTATTGATTAGTCTTTATAATAATTTGTTTTTCTTTATAAAGAAAGAAAAACATCTAAAAGGGGAGAAATAATGATAATGTTACAAAAACCAAGTAATCGTCCCAATAATACTAATTTTTCTTCAGGTCCTTGTAGCAAACGGCCTGGTTGGACTCTTGATGTTCTTAAAAATGCATTAGTTGGGCGTTCACATAGATCTAGAGAAGCAGAATTAAAACTTGCTGAAGTTGTTAATTTAACCCGTGAGATTCTTGAGGTTCCTTCTGATCATCGTATAGGAATTATGCCAGGATCAGATACCGGTGCTGTTGAGGCTGCTCTATGGTCTCTATTAGGTGAGCGTGGCATTGATATGGCAGCGTGGGAAAGTTTTGGGTTTGGGTGGAATAAAGATGTTGTCGAGCAATTAAAGCTTTCTGATGTGCGTCGTTTTGAAGCTCCTTATGGTGAAATACCAGATTTAACACAACTTGACTTTGATCGGGATGTTGTTTTTACATGGAATGGGACAACTTCTGGTGTGCGTATTCCTAATGCAGATTTCATTCCGCATAAGCGGGCTGGATTGACCATTTGTGATGCAACATCGGCAGCTTTTGCGCAATATCTTGATTTTTCAAAATTAGATGTTGTTACTTTTTCATGGCAGAAAGTTTTGGGAGGCGAGGCTGCACATGGTATGGTGATTTTAAGTCCTCGTGCTGTTGAGAGGCTTGAGAATCATGTTCCAGCTTGGCCTATGCCCCAACTTTTCTATATGACAAAAAATGGAAAATTGAACGAAGATATTTTTAAAGGAAAGATCATCAATACACCTTCTATGCTTTGTGTTGAGGATTTCCTTGATGGGTTGAAGTGGGCAAAATCTCTAGGAGGTGCAGCGGCATTAAGAGCACGGGTTGAGAAAAATTTTTCTGTACTTGATGCTTTTGTTCGCAAAACGCCATGGTTAGAATATTTGGCAAAAGATCCTGAAGTGCGTTCTAACACCGCTATTTGTTTAGATATTGTGGATCCAGTGATTACTGCTTTGGATACGGAAAAGCGAGTATCTTTTATAAAAGCGGTTGTGAAGCGTCTTGATGAGGAAGGGGTTGCTTATGATATCGGTTCGTATCGCGATGCTCCTCCTGGTCTTCGAATTTGGGCGGGTATAACAATTGAGGCTTCCGATCTTGAAATTTTAACACAATGGCTTGAGTGGGCGTTCCAAGTTGAAAAAGCACAGCTTTAAATAATTACTGGTGATTTTCACAGGGTGTTTTTAAACAGAAAAAGGATACGAGAGATTATGATGATCTTTCGTATTCTTGTATCAGACAAACAGCCTCTAAATATTACATGAATTGTAAAAGATTAACATGAATTGTAAAAGATTAAGAGGAGGAATAAATGCTCTGTCAGGTGTTGGATACGCACAAATTAAAATCTCTATTTTTTTACTTTTTGTAGCAAAAATGACAGATTTAAAATATTTTGGTATTTGCTTATCTTTATTATCATAAATTTGAAAATTTAATCACTTGAAGATTGAGAAAAATCTGAAATGAAGAGTCGCACTTGCTCTAAGGTTTCGTTATAAAGAAGTGTTTGTTTTTGAATGCTGGTTTTTTTGACCAAACACGACGGAGAAAGTTATGGCCAATGTAGTTGTTGTCGGTACACAATGGGGTGATGAAGGCAAAGGTAAAATTGTAGATTGGTTGTCTGAGCGAGCAGATATCGTGGTGAGATATCAGGGGGGGCATAATGCTGGCCACACATTGGTTGTTGATGGAGTCAGTTATAAATTATCACTTTTACCGTCTGGTTTAGTGCGTGGCAAGTTATCAATTATTGGTAATGGTGTTGTTGTTGACCCTCATCATTTTGTTGCAGAAGTAAAAAAACTATGTAATCAGGGTGTAAAAATCACACCAGAAATTTTGCGTATTGCTGAAAATGCTCCTTTGATTCTTTCGTTGCATCGTGATCTTGATGCAATTCGAGAAAGCGGTTTATCTGGTTTAAAGATTGGTACAACAAAGCGCGGTATTGGACCGGCTTATGAAGATAAGGTGGGACGTCGTGCTATCCGAGTGATGGATTTAGCAGAAAAAGATACACTTATGGCTAAGATTGAGCGGCTTTTGAGGCATCATAATGCTTTGCGTCGTGGGATGGGTGTTGCAGAGATTGATTCTCAAGCGCTTTATGATGAATTGATGCAAGTTGCGGATAAAATTTTGCCCTTTATGGATTGTACGTGGCGTCTTTTAGATGAAGGTTATCGAGGAGGTAAACACATTCTTTTTGAAGGTGCGCAAGGTGCTTTATTAGATAATGATTTTGGAACTTATCCTTATGTAACGTCATCTAATACAGTTGCTGGGCAAGCATGTACAGGTTCGGGGATGGGACCTGATGCAATCCATTATGTTTTGGGTATTGCAAAAGCTTATACTACACGCGTTGGAGAAGGGCCGTTCCCGACAGAGCAGATAAATGATATTGGTGAATTTCTGGGAGTGCGTGGACATGAATTTGGTGTTGTAACGGGTCGAAAGCGTCGATGTGGTTGGTTTGATGCTGTCTTAGTACGTCAGATGGTAACAATTTGCGGTGTTCAAGGTATAGCATTGACAAAACTTGATGTTTTAGATGGTTTGGATGAAATAAAAATTTGTATTGGTTATGAGCTTGATGGTAAAAGGATTGATTATTTACCTTCTTCCATGGGAGCTCAGGATCGGGTGAAGCCTATTTATGCAACATTAGAAGGTTGGAAGAAAGAAACAGCACATGCATTGAGGTGGGAAGATTTACCAGTGCAGGCTATTAAATATATACGCTATATTGAAGAACTGATTAATACAAAAGTGGCTTTATTATCCACAAGTCCAGAGCGTGAAGATACTATTCTTATTACGGATCCCTTTGTTAATTGATTATTGTTTTTAGATTTCTATATATGTTCTCTGTTCATTTTTGTATCTTTTTACAAAAAAAGTTTTTAAGAGCACGTAAAAGAAAGGTGCAAAATAGCATTGTTTATTTTTCATATTCATTTTACATTATTGCAATAGTTGTACCAATATTAAATGGCAACCAATTTAGAAGGCTAAAATAAAGTTTTTTGGCTTTACTATTGATTTTTTCTCAGTTTAAGAGAGATTATAGAGGAAATGGTAGATTTCGTTGGAATCTTAAAAAAGACAATTAATGCACAAAATAATATTACACCACAAGTGCGTAAGCGGATTTATAAGCGGGCTACCGAAACACTAGAACATCAATTTGTAACAGCAAAAATACCACAAGCAATAGCGGATGAACAAAGAAAGATTCTTCAAAGTTCTATTGCAACTGTTGAAGGAGAATATTTAGCAGTTGAAAAGAAACGGCTTTCTTCAGTTATTGGTTGGAATCCCACAAATATAAATGAAGATAAGAAATATACAAAAAAAACTATATTACCAAAGAATAATGAATTGTCAGAGGTAAACATAAAAAGAAAGCAAGATTTTGTTACACGTTCAAAGGATAACAAGGTATTTGTTGAGCTTTGTGTATCAGATATACCAGATGCAGAGCCTGTTAATATGGAGGCTGATGTGCCTTCTCAGCATGTTAATAGCAGTGTGTTAAAGATTTCTCCTTCGCAGGAAGATAATCCGCATATTGTTTCGCACATTTTTTCTCAGGCTTTACGTCGTGCTAATAAATCGTTAGTGCAAAGGCGTATTGTGATAAGTGCTGTTTCTGTTGTTAGTTTTGTTGTTTTACTTGTTGGTATTTTTTTTGTTGGTGAGCGTGTATTTGTATCAAATGATCATCAGTTTTTAGAAGAAAATCTTCAAGCTTCTCACAGAGTACCAAAGGCATTTCCAATTAAGAGAAAGTTAACACAACGCTTATTAGAGGATGGAAGTGAAATTGATGTTGGTTTAAAACAAGCGATAGATTCTTCGGATGAAGAAGTATTCTCAACAGTTGTTGATAGCAATTTGCAATCGCTTGAAACATCAGGTGAAGCTGTTTTCTATCAAGCACGTACAAATTATGATGCAGAAAAGATAGCAACGGGAAGTGCTCGCTGGACACTTATAAAAGAGTCTCAAGTGAAGGGGTCTCCAGAAGAAACAACTATACAAGGTGATATAACAATTCCTGATGAAGGGATATCATTACGGTTAATTTTACGTCGTAATACCGATCAGTCATTTCCTGCTTCATATATTATGGACCTTATTTTTATTCTTTCGGATAAATTTTCAGGTAAAGCTATAAGCAATGTTCAAGCATTAACCTTTAAAGCAAGTGAACAATCCATTGGACAGGCTTTAACAAGAACCATTGCTGCAAAGATTAACGATGACTTTTTTCTTGTCGCATTGAGTGGAAATCATCCATTTCTTGATCGAAATTTACAATTGATGCGAGAATTAGATTGGATGCGTTTGGTGTTAACGGATAAAAACGGGCGTATAAGTGAATTAACCTTTGCAAAAGGACCAACAGGTAAGTCTATTTTTAATGAAGTTATTGGACAATGGCTTGCACAACAAGATAAGTTAACAGTTCTTGGTCAACAAAATAAAACATAGATGCAAAAAAATAAACGGCTGTGAAGAATTTTCTACGACCGTCTTTATCAATTATATACCAAATATATTCAATAAAGCTTTACATATCAATAACTTAAAGAATTCTATAGGCTAATTTACAAGTATAAAGCCAAGGCGTGCTTTTTTTCATTTTCACATTTAAAGAATGTGCAAACCATTGGCTTTATACTTAACTCTAGGTTTTATACTTGACTTTGAGATAAAGTAGAATCTTTGATAGAGTTTTGCACTTTTTCAAATGCACGCATTTCAATTTGTCTTACTCGTTCTCGACTAATATTAAATTCACCAGAGAGTTCTTCTAGGGTTAGTGGTACATCGTTTAAACGACGCGCTTTAAATATACGCTTTTCGCGTTCATTGAGATTGTCCATGGCATTTATGAGCATGGAACGGCGATTTTCTAATTCACTTTTTTCAATTAAAATTTGTTCTTGATCGTTAGATTCATCCACCAACCAATCTTGCAACTCACTGTTTTCCCCTTCTTTTGTTCGAATTGGTGCGTTGAGTGAAGTGTCACCACCAAGCCTACGATTCATTGATACAACTTCATCTTCTGTGACATTCAACTGGATTGCAATTTTTTTCACTTGTTCTGCATTGAGATCGCCACTATCAAGTGCTTGAAGTTTACTTTTTAACTTACGAAGGTTGAAAAACAAACGCTTTTGATTAGCTGTTGTCCCCATTTTCACCAAACTCCAAGAGCGCAATACATATTCTTGGATTGATGCTTTAATCCACCATATTGCATAGGTTGCAAGACGAAAACCCCGCTCTGGTTCGAAACGTTTAACAGCTTGCATGAGTCCAACATTGCCTTCTGAAATGACTTCCCCAATGGGAAGTCCGTAGCCCCGATATCCCATCGCGATTTTAGCTACGAGACGCAAATGGCTGGTTACTAGCCTATGCGCAGCTTTTAGATCATTATGCTCACGGTAACGCTGAGCTAACATATATTCTTCTTTTGGCTCAAGCATTGGAAAACGACGCACTTCTTCCAAGTAACGGTTTAAACCACCATCACCTGTCATTACTGATAATAAATTCATATGGGCCATATAGCACCCTCCTTTTGTTTGAATTCCCTGATAAGGCAAATTCTATGTTTTAGATAGCTAACTATCCTCATAACCTCACTCTAGCATATTTTTCAATTTTGTTCAAAAAAAGATATTTTATTGTGAAATCTTGAGAAGGGGAAAAGTTTCAATTCATTTTTTTAAAAAGTTTAATAAGTTTAGCCATATCTTGAGGCAGTGGTGCGGAAAACGACATAACTTTACCGGTAGAAGGATGTTCAAAAGTAAGACTTGCAGCATGGAGTGCATGTCGGTTGAATTGATCGATTGCATTTCTAATAGTGGAGTTGAATGTGTTTGATTTTGTTTTAAAAGCGTTTCCATAAACTGTATCGCCTATGAGTGGATGCCCAATATGAGTCATATGAACACGGATTTGATGGGTGCGTCCAGTTTCCAAGCGACATTCCAGAAGGCTAGCAAAAGATGTTGAGTCTGCATGAGAGCCATATTTTTCAAGCAGAGAAACATGTGTAACAGCATGACGAGCATAAGGGTTTTGGTTATGGATGACAGCTTGCTTTGTCCGGTTATGGGGCGAACGGCCAAGTGATGCATCAATTGTCCAGACATTGCGCTGAGGTGTTCCCCAAATCAAGGCATGGTAGCGTCGATCTAATGCGCAGGTACGTCCATGATCAGAAAATTGAGCACTGAGACTTTTATGAGCTAGATCATTTTTTGCAACAACCATGACACCGCTTGTATTTTTATCAAGACGATGGACAATACCAGGGCGTTTAACACCACCTATACCAGATAAACTATTCCCACAGTGGTAAATAAGGGCATTAACCAATGTACCGGTCCAATTGCCATTCCCAGGATGAACAACAAGACCGGCTGGTTTGTTAATAACAATGACATGATCATCTTCAAAAAGAATGTCCAATGCAATGGCTTCAGCGCTAGGTTCTGCATCACGAAGGTCCGGCATTTCCAATTCAATTATTTGGTTAGGTTTTAATTTTATTTTGGGTTCCTTTATGAATTGACCATCAATTTTAAGACAGCCTTCACGGATGAGAGTTTGCAAACGCGAACGTGAGAGCACATCATGATATTGTTTTGCGAGCCACTGATCAAGACGTTGCCCAAGAGAACCTTCATCCGTTATTTTCTGTATTACCATACGATTCCTATTAAGTTTTTAATAAGATTTTACCAGTACGAAATTGCTTTACTATCGAGAAATTCTTTAATTCCCCAATGTCCTCCTTCACGAGCGCGCCCAGAAAATTTTACACCTCCAAAGTAGCTTCCACTGGGTAATCCATGTCCATTAACTTCTACCATACCAGAGCGTACTTGTGCCGCAATACGACGATATTTGTTGCGATCTTGCGATTGAATATAGTTTGTAAGACCATACTCAGTCTCATTCGCTAAAGTGACGGCTTCTTCTTCTGTACTAAAAGAAAGAATCGAGAGAACTGGACCAAAGATTTCTTCTTTAAAAATACGCATATGAGGTTTTACATCAGCAAAGACTGTTGGACGGACATAATAACCGCGTTCCATTCCTTTTGGTAAACCAGTCCCGCCTGCAACAAGAGTTGCACCTTCATCAATTCCCGATTGGATAAGATCTTGAATTTTATCATATTGTTTTTTTGAAACAACGGGCCCAATATGATTTCCTTCTTGGCAGTTTGGTCCTACTTTTGTTGTTTCTGCAATATCTTTGGCTATTTTCACGGCTTTGTCATAGATGCTCTGTTCCACAAGCATACGAGTTGGTGCATTACAACTTTGTCCACTATTATAAAAGCAATGTCGTGCACCACGTTGAACAGCATCTGAGTCGGCATCAGCAAAGATAATATTCGCTCCTTTTCCCCCAAGTTCCAGACAGACTCTTTTTAAAGTAGCACTGGCATTTTTAGAAATATCTTTTCCTGCTCTAGTTGAACCAGTAAAGCTGATCATTTCTAAATCAGGATGTGCAGAGAGGTAAGAGCCAACAGTCGCACCATCACCATTGATTAAATTAAAAACACCGGCTGGAAGTGCGGCTTCATCTAAAAATTCAGCAAAAAGCATAGCAGAAAGAGGCGCAATTTCAGAGGGCTTTAACACCATGGTACAGCCAGCCAAGAGAGCAGGAATAACTTTAAGAGTTACTTGATTCATGGGCCAATTCCATGGCGTAATTAATCCTACGACGCCGATAGGATCGTAGTGAAGGATTGCTTGCTCATTTCCCTTTATTAAAGTTTTTTGGAACGAAAACTCTTTATAAGCTTCGATAAAATTGCGAATATGGGAACTTCCGGTTGCAGTTTGCGCATTAAGCGCCATATCAATTGGTGCTCCCATTTCCATTGAAATGGTTTTTGCCATGTCTTTGGAACGTTTTTCGTAGATCTCTAGAATTTTTTCAACAAATCCAAGACGCTCATTTGGTGATGTTGTTTTCCATTTTTGAAAGGCTTCTTTAGCCGCATTAATTGCTTTATCGGCATCTTTTGTACTTCCAAGGCTAATGACAGCACAAGCCTCCTCTGTTGATGGATTAATGACGTCAAAATCGTGAGGAGTGCTTGGCTCATCCCATAGACCATTGATATAAAATTTCCGTTTATTAAACATAATTCACTCCCTTTTTTCTATTTATATTTATGTAATTATGATTGTCTTAGTCTAAGCCTTTTTAAACGAGGATAACAAGGATAATCTTATAAAAACGTGAGAAATTAGATTATATCGTGATAATTGAGCATGGAGAGTTCAATAGAGCAATGCTTATTGTATTATTGAGACTAGTTTCTTTTATGAAAAGGGAGAGAAAGAGAGGCATAGACAATTTTCTTGAAGTTTTTTTATCATGAAGTTTTCTTCAAAACAAATGAAATACGCGCTCTATGACACCATAAACTAGGCAATTTATATCGTAAATATGCAAAAGGCAGATTATGAATATGCATTATGGCACTATTTTTTTCATTTAAAAGTAACCATCAGCAAAAGGTTATTAACCTTCGTATGATAGTTTCTACGAATTCTTTTTGAAAAGGTTATTTTTCTCATTGCTATAAATTTGTTGGGTGCCATGCATAATTCGAAAACAAAATCTATTTCTACGTCTTCTTTTTCTGATGATGGTACAAAAGGTGCATCAAGAGAAGATTTATCTGTTAAGATTACTGAGATATTTCCTTATCCGGAAGTGTGGAAAAAGGCATTTGCCCTCGGAAAAAACGTCCGTTTCACGAGAACCCCAGAAGTTGAGATTTTGCGTCGTCGTATAGAAACAGATCCAGTTTTTGCAAAACAGTTTAAAATTTTTACGAAGCAAGATCAAAAAAAAATTACAGATACAGGTATTGTACGTTGTAACAAGAAAACAACAAATATTCTTTCGACAAAAAAAGTCATTAATCCTCAATCAATAGAGAATAAAACATCAGTTTGTCATTCAACGGTTTTGAAGCAGTTATCACGACAAGCTATTCATATGCCGTCAGCAAATATTCCACTTGAGGAGGATAAACAAGAACATAAATTACAAGTGGAAAATGTGCTACAAAAAATAAAACCTGCGTTGCATCTTTCCGATGATGCTTTTTTTGAGTGTGAATCTTTGATATTTGAACATGTGGAGACTCAAACTTCAAAAGAGGATGGAACATCAATTGACACGACAAATGAACTCACACCTGATATCCCCACAGCCTTTGATGAGTCAATAACTGCTCTTTACCGTGTTCTTGAATACCGCTTTCCACAACTCTATGATTCAATTACATCAGAATCTCCAGCGGAAAGAATGCGAGGTGTTGAGAAAATTTCTGATTTAATGCATACAAATAAAGAGTGTCATTCTAAGCTTTCTGTTGAAGATTCTGCTCATACGTTAAGTAATACAGGGGCGTTAAGTGATGCAGGGGTTAGTATAGAGACTGAAAATACCAATAATATTGTCGCCAATAATACTGTTGATTGTATAAACAAAGCCGTCACAAAGAATTCAAAAGATTTTTCTGTGATGCAAGCAAACAGTAAAACTAAAACATTGCAATCTACTCGTATGCCATTAGGTAACTATGATTCTGCTTTTATGCAAAATATTCAATCTATTGACTGTGATGTTTATGAATTTCCTCCGATCAACTTATTACAGGAACCTGTTTTTCACGAAGGTACGATGATTCCTCAAGAAACATTAGAACGTGGTGCTGGACTTTTGGAAAGTGTTTTGGAAGATTTTGGCATTAAGGGTGAAGTTATCCATGTTCATCCAGGGCCAGTGGTAACAATGTATGAATTTGAACCCGCTGCGGGTGTAAAGTCATCGCGCGTTATTAATCTTTCTGATGATATTGCGCGTTCTATGTCTGCTATTTCTACACGCGTTGCTGTAATTCCTGGACGTAATGTTATCGGGATTGAGTTACCCAATGCGGTTCGTGAAACTGTTTATTTACGGGAATTAATCCAAACACGTTCTTTTCGTGAAAGTGAATTTAAACTTGCTCTTGCTTTGGGGAAAGGGATTAATGGTGAACCTGTCATTGCAGAATTAGCAAAAATGCCTCATTTATTGGTTGCAGGAACAACAGGATCAGGCAAGTCTGTTGCAATTAATACAATGATTTTGTCGATTCTTTATCGTATGACACCAAAGCAGTGTCGTTTGATCATGGTTGATCCTAAAATGTTAGAGCTCTCTGTTTATGATGGCATTCCACATCTTTTAACACCCGTTGTCACAGATCCCAAAAAAGCAGTAACAGCTTTAAAATGGGCGGTTCGTGAAATGGAAGAGCGTTATCGCAAAATGGCTAAGTTGGGTGTGCGTAATATTGATGGTTTTAATGCACGCGTTGCACTTGCAGCTCAAAAAGGCGAAACGATCATGTGTACTGTTCAGTCGGGTTTTGATAAGGAAACAGGGGAAATGCTTTATCATGAAGAAGCCATGGATCTCACGCAGCTTCCTTATATTGTTGTGATTGTTGATGAGATGGCTGATCTTATGATGGTGGCAGGGAAAGAGATAGAGAATGCCATTCAGCGCTTAGCGCAAATGGCGCGTGCGGCAGGTATTCATCTTATTATGGCAACGCAACGTCCTTCTGTTGATGTTATCACAGGTACAATTAAAGCGAACTTTCCTACCCGCATTTCTTTTCAAGTAACATCAAAAATTGATAGTCGTACGATCTTGGGTGAACAAGGTGCTGAAACACTTTTAGGTCAGGGGGATATGCTTCATATGGCAGGTGGTGGACGCATTGTGCGCGTTCATGGACCTTTTGTTTCTGATGAAGAAGTTGAATCCATCGTTGCACATCTAAAAATGCAAGGTAAACCTGATTATTTAGCAACGGTAACAGATAATGAAGACGATAACAAAGAGGATAATTCTGCTGATTCAGCTGCTGGAATTTCTGAGGAAGAAAATTTTGATGAAGAGGGTGAGGAACTTTATAACCAAGCTGTAAAAATTGTTATGCGTGATAAAAAATGTTCAACATCTTATATTCAGCGCCGACTTTCAATCGGCTATAATAAAGCAGCTTCTCTCGTCGAGCGGATGGAAGAAAAAGGCATTGTTGGAGCCGCTAATCATGTTGGAAAACGTGAAATTTTACTCAATGAAGGAAAATAAACAAACACATTTAAAAATATGCAATTTTTTAAATATTTGACAGTCATTATTTAAATGTGCTTGTTTTATTTTTTTATATAATATTAAAAATTTAAATGGAGAGTAATAAAGAAAAAGCGATCTTTTGTATTAAGACTTCTGATGAGGTAAACAAGCTGATATCAAAGGAGATTATGAGATATTTTTAACATTTCTAAATGATCTGGAATATAAAGAAATTAAACAAATCTTTATATGAGGACATATGATTTGTGTTCTCTTTTCTACAGAGAATTTTTTAATAAAATAGTGCGGTGGCATATTTTTTTTCTTTTGTAGCGATTCTAATGAAAGAAAGATCTTTGGAAGATTATTGAGAGCATCATAAAAAAATGCCCAATATGCAAGTTCTGTTGCATGGGGTACTTTAAAGCGCTACGCTGAATTTATTATCATTTGATATTATTGGCTCAAGAAAGGTGTTCTTACGAGAAGCTTTATTTGAAAAAGAGATTTTTATAATGCAGTATATTGATTGATAGTAATTTATCATTATTCACAGTGAATAAAAGTCTCAAACATTGTAAGATTTTCTCATTTCAAATCTGTTTCTGTTGAAACAATTAAAACCATTTCCTTGCGTATCATAATAATGTAGGAGTAAAAAAGTTAAAAATGCTGCTTATGAATGCCTTCAAATGCTAAGAACTATTGGTGACATTAGGGGCTGAAATTAGTATAATGATGGTGCTAACCAGCTCTTTTATAAGCATAAAAATGGTAATGCACAATGCCTTGATATCCTCTATAGGGACCTTTACATTACACCATTTACGGATGCTGTCGTAAAATAAGCTTGGGGATCTTAGGAGATATTTTTTCAAAACAGGCGCATGAATGCGTAAAATAAGTGTATTCTTTTTGAGTACTATTTATGCGAGGGAGATGTTATCATTATTGTAACAAGATTTATTACAATAATGGGTGAATAAGCAACCAGAGCTGGAAGCTTCTTTTTATTCTTGTTTTGTTGATGAAACAGTCAAAATTTTGCTACAGACAATTGATATGAGATATCAAGTTATTATAACCAGAACAGATAATTGTAAACAAATTAGCATTATTCATTTGAGAGTAAATCCAACACTTTTTAGTTTTAGTTATGCCATTAAAAGCAGATGAGTTAAAGTTAAATACAAATGAATTAAAATGTCAGCAAGAAGCTTTTCGTTTTACACCAGAGCTTTTGCCACGGCCTTTTACGTGGGAAATCGATCACAATGGTTTGTTTTGTGAAGTCTCAAAAGAGCTAGCTGAAGTTGTTGGTCCTCTCTCTTCTTCTATTTTAGGGTGTAGTTTTCATGAGCTTGCTCATCAATTTAATGATGATCGATATCTGGTTCTCAGTCATTTTATTGAAGCGGCTATGCCTTGGAGTAAAGAGATTGTTCAATGGCCTATTGATGGTTGCTTACAATGGCTTGATGTTGAATTGTCGGCTTTGCCAATTTTTGATGTTACAAAGCAGCTTAAGGGGTTTCGTGGCTTTGGTGTTTTAAAAATACAAAAAAAAGTCCAAGAAAAAAGAAATGAAAAGCTAGAAACAGAAATGCTATGTCTTACGGAGATAGAACGCTCAGCTTTTCGTGAAATTGCAGAGCAATTGCGTGATGAATTGAATTCATCGGTAAAAGAAGAAAATTTAGTTGAAGAAACAGCTATTCAGTTACCATATGCACAAACATTGTCGGTAAATGCTATAGAACAAGCTCTCGTAAAAGAGCCCGCTGCAGTTTTATCATTGTTGGATACAGCAACAGATGGTGTTTTATGGTTGGATGAAGAGGGCTTTATTCAATCGGCGAGTAGGGCAGCTTTAGCATTAATGGGTTATGAAATAAATGAACTACGAGGACAGCTATTCTCTTCATTATTTACTTTGCAAAGCCGACTTTTGGTTGAAAAATATTTTAAATCAATCCGTATGGAGGGAAAAAATCAGGTTTTAAATCGCAGTGAAACCGCTGATTTAATGACAAAAAATCATAAAAATATAACCGTTTTGATAACGATTGTATTTTTGGCAAAGCAAGGCAATTATGCTGTTATGTTGCGTGATAGGACACAAACAGTTCCATCAGGAGAAAAAAAAGCAGAAGAGGATAAAATCGTTGGAGTTGTTCATGAAATACGAACACCTTTGAATGCTCTTATTGGTTTTGCAGAAATTATGAGAGAAGGCCGTTTTGGTTCGATAGAAAATGAGCGCTATCATGGATATTTACGCGATATTATTTCCTCTGGAAAACATATATTATTGCTGATTAATCAATTACTAGAGTGCTCGAAGATAAATTATTCTGGTTCCGATAATCAGATTGATTCTTCCCTTACTTATGAAACATTTGATGTAATATCTTGTTTACGTGCAACGATAGCTTTTCTTGAAACTCAAGCCAATCAGAACGGCATTATCATGCGTATTGTTGCTCCACCTCACGTTCCATTTATTCCTGTATCACAACAAGTGTTTCGCCAGATTATATGGAATCTTCTTTCCAATGCTATTCGTTTTACACCTTTGGGTGGACAGATTATTGTTCACGTTTCTTATAGAAAAGAACGTGTAAAAATTTCAGTGAGTGATAATGGTATAGGGATGAACGAAGAAGAGATTATACAGGCACTGCAACCTTATGGTCAAGTAGAGCGCAAAGATGGACGATCTGGTGATAGCGCTTTTATGGGAACAGGTTTAGGCCTCCCAATGTGTAAAGCAATGGTGGAAGAAAGAGGGGGACAATTTTTACTGTTCTCAAAACCCAATCATGGAACAACTGTGGAAATGTTTTTTCCTCGTGTTCCATGATGTAAATCTTGCATAAAATTATTTTTTCTTAGCCAAAAGATCTCTAATTTCTGTTAAAAGTTGTTCTTCTGAAGACGTTTTTTTAGGGCTTTCTTCTTCTTTTCTACGAATTTTATTCATAGCCTTAACGAATAAAAAAAGAACCCAAGCAATAATGAGAAAATTGATAAGTAAAGTAATAAAGTGTCCATAGCTAATGGTTGCTCCAGCTGCTTTGGCGGCACTCAATGTTGCTTGTTTTTCGCCAGCAAGTTGAATAAACATATTAGAAAAATCAATCCCACCTGTAATCAGCCCAATGATTGGCATAAAAATATCATTGACAATTGAGTTGACCAAGCTACCAAAAGCACCCCCTATAATCACACCGATAGCAAGATCAATCATATTACCTTTTAGGGCAAATTCTTTGAATTCTTTAAGCATTGCATTTTCCCCTTTATATAAGCGATATACGGTAATTTACTTACCGCTTTTGATGAAAAAGGAAAGGGCAGATTTTATTTTTAGGATTATATTACGATATTAATATTATTTTCAAAGAACTTTATAAGGTTTAATAAAGAGCTTTAGGGCTCTATTTGAATGTACATAGAATATTTCCTAGAAAAAAGCTTTTTTGATAAAAACTATATCTGCTTTTTCAACAGAAAGTAGAAAACTGTAGCTTAATTTATATAATTGCCTCAAGATCTTTATGATAACATTAAAAAGAGAGATTTTTACACAATACTACAAAATGAGTAGTGTTGAAAGTTGAGCTATCAGAAAGCTTTTCAAATGAAGTGCATATATTAGCATAACACTTTGTCATAAAAAGAGAATTTAGGAATAAAAAATATATTTCAGCACTGATAGAGGAAATAGATAGATGAGACAGGAGTAAAACTTATAATTTAATTCCTCTTAATTTAGTAAGCGATAATAGCAATTAGGAGGGCATTATGGCTTATCTAAAAGCTATTTGTATTGGGTTACATGAGCTAAAATGGCGATAATTCGGATGGAAGAAACACATTTCATCTGCTGGAAGATTGTATCAGTTTATAAATAGCAGAGCTCTAGGGTTTGCAAGATCATTTTGGTTTGGAAGTCGTTGGTATGATGTTTGAGTTCAATAATCAACTGTCATTACTTAAAATATATGTTAGGCAGAGCACTTAATAGATGCAAAATTGTATTTAATACATCAGAAATGGCAAAGAAAACAACGCAGATTATCAATAG
Organism: Bartonella sp. AP21QHHD; assembly: GCF_042196205.1. Lineage (NCBI taxonomy): Bacteria > Pseudomonadati > Pseudomonadota > Alphaproteobacteria > Hyphomicrobiales > Bartonellaceae > Bartonella > Bartonella sp. AP21QHHD. Next base: position 15,856 of record NZ_JBHIPT010000081.1, read on the forward strand.
AGTACAAATTGATTGAACATTCTGTTGCTCATAAATAGTGCAACAATAGTATGAATTTAGATGATTTTATGAACTATGTATCCTATAAATGCTAGGAAAAAATAGCTTTATAGAACAAGCTTTGTTTCTATTGAAAACAATATTACACAAAGGAACTTTGGGAATAGAGATAATTTGCCTGCATTTTTAAGAAAATTATGAGCGTGCCTGCATAAGGCGTCATAAAACCATGACTATGGTGAAGAGCCTTTGATGTTTCAATTTATGCTGCATTTTATAAGATTAGGATTCATATTTTAATCTTTAAAAAATGTCGAAAAAGAGAAACATTTTTTAAGAATAAAAAGTTCTTTACATAGTATAACCAATATAAACATGTATGGCTATTATGTGATGAGTTTTCTTCTAGAAGGGGAATATTATTTGGATAATATGCTTGCTTTGATTGGAAATCTTTTGTGTTAAAAGGTAGAGGTGAGGTGCGATGGATCATTTTTATGTTGTGGAGAAGAATTGATGAGTTTTTTTCGTTGTATTGGCCGTTCTGCCTTATTTATGTTGGATCCAGAGCAAGCACACGGTTTAGCGATTCTTGGGCTGAAAAGTGGATTAAATGGTTGTCAAAAGGTTATCGACAAACGTTTGTGTGTAACTGTTGCTGGTCTTGAGTTTGAAAATTTTATTGGTCTTGCAGCGGGGTTTGATAAAAATGCAGAGGTTGTAGATGGTATTTTTCGGTTAGGATTTGGTTTTACTGAAATTGGGACAGTGACACCAAAGCCTCAGATTGGAAATCCTAAACCACGGCTTTTTCGTTTAAAAGAAGATGAAGCGATTATTAATAGAATGGGCTTTAATAATGACGGACATCAAGTTGTTTACAATAGATTGCATGCGTGTAAAAAAACTGGTGTTATAGGAGTCAACATTGGAGCCAATAAGGATACGGTCGATAAGATTGATGATTATACTGTTGGTATTGCTCATTTTTATGATGTTGCTGATTATTTTACGGTTAATATTTCTTCTCCTAATACACCAGGTTTACGTGATTTACAGGCCCGTGACAGTTTGCATCTTTTGTTGAGTGCAATTTCGCAAGCGCGAAATGAGCAAGAGAACAAGCATGGATTCTCCATTCCCATTTTTTTAAAAATTTCTCCTGATTTATCAGAGAAAGAATTAGATGATGTTGCTGAAGAAATAAAACTTTCTGATTTTGATGGACTCATTGTTTCTAACACAACTCTTTCACGCCAAGGTCTTAACAATAGTCACTTCCGTAATGAAGAGGGTGGGCTTTCTGGACGTCCACTCTTTGAGCGTTCTACTATTATGCTTGCAAAAATGCGTCAAAAATTAGGGAAGGAGATTGCAATTATCGGTGTTGGCGGTATAAAGGATGCACAGACTGCTTTGGAAAAAGTAAAAGCTGGTGCAGATTTGATTCAATTATATAGTGGGATGGTTTATGAAGGTCCAAATCTTGTCATAACTATTCTGCAAGAGGTTTTGCAGATGATGCAACAAGATGGAGTTGATAACATAAAAGGCTATCGTGATCATAGTCTTGAGCATTGGGCAAAATTTCCTTTGTAAAAAACGCTTTTTTCTTCACAAAAAATTGCGAGATTTTTTTAAAGGGGCTTGCAAACTTTGTTGATCTTCCTTATGTCACATAAGCAAAGAATAAATGTTTACGAAATCGTGAACAGTTATGATACATTTGATTTTATGCGGTTGTAGCTCAGTTGGTTAGAGCGCTGGTTTGTGGCACCAGAGGTCGTAGGTTCAAATCCCACCAACCGTACCAAAAAATTTTATTGAAAATACTGAAAATGGATATACAAGACGAACAAACGGCTCGCTGAGGATCTTTTATCAATGACTGTAGTTGCTTGGGGGCATAATATTGTACAAAAAAAACGCATGGCATAAAGTCCAAAAAACCAATAAAGGGGCATTGCGCTTCTTTTTTAAGAACTGGGCATCTCCTCTTACCTTAATGCGTTCTCATTATGCATCCTTTACACAAGACTTGTGATGGAAAGACTTTACGGAAAAAATCAATGTGTTTTGTTTAAAAGATCCGAGCTTAATATGCCCTTCAATATGGAAGGGTATTTCACAATGTTTGTTGTGATGAAGCAATTGCTCTCTCTTGGCATGCCACTGGCTGTTGGGTTTATCTCTCAGATGATGATTTCCTTCACAGATGCAGCGCTTGTAGCGCATTTAGGCGTGCAAGTCTTGAGTGGTACAATGTTAGCTCTGAGTATATTTAGTTTTGTTATGTTGTTTGGGCTAGGTATTATTACCGCGGTTGCACCAAAACTTGCGGAAAGTTTTCGTAGACAAGATAGATATGCATTGAAGGCATGGTTTGATCAAGGAATATGGCTTTCCCTTGTGATTGGAATGATGAGTGCGATCATTTTACTCAACACGAGAAATATTTTGTGTTTTCTCGGCCAAGATGGGACAATTGCCAATATAGCGCAGGAATATAATAGTGGTGCTGCTATAGGGGTGGTGTTTTTTTATCTTTATGTGAATAGCCGGGGATTACTGTCAGCAATTGGTAATCCAAAGCCGTTAACCTGGGTTATGCTTGCGGCTATCCTTGTGAATTTTCTTATCTCTTGGCCGCTTATTTTTGGTATAGGTTCTGTAAGCGGATTAGGTGTCTTTGGTGCAGGAATTGCGAGCAGTTTGATCCGTATTTTAATTGTTATTGCAGCAGCAATAATTTTGTCCCGCAATTCTGCTTTTCATTCTTTTCGCTTTAATTATTTGAGACCAAAGTTAGAGATTTCACGAATAATAAAATTGCTGCGAGTAGGGCTACCCATTGGTATACGTATTCTTATTGCGGAGGGCTTTCCTTCGTTCATTGCATTCATGATTACGGTTTATGGGGTCGAATCTTTGGCCGCGCATACGATAGGGATGCGTCTCGATATGCTTATTTCTGTGGTGGCTTTGGGGATTTCCAGCGCAGCCGCGACAATAGCAGCGTGGTATAGAGCAGATAGGAATAATATGGCTCTAAAACAATTGCGTATGAGTGTCACTGTTTTTGCTGTAGCTTATGTCTTGTTTTTATCAGGGATTGTTTATCTCTCTTATGGATTCATCCTTACAACCATCTTTAATATTTCTTCAGAACGCGTTATTGTTTTCTCTTGGAAGTTGCTTCCGTTCATCTTATTGTCTTTTTCTTTTGGCACTTTAGGAGCTATGCTCAATGGCATACTTGTGGGCTTGCTTGATACGTTTTGGTCAACAATTGTTGTAGCAATAAGTTATTGGGGGTTAGGCCTATTTGGGGGAGCGCTAATGGCGCATTTTTTTGAATATGGCTTTATTGGCTATTGGCTTGGCATGATTGGTGCAAGCTTAATCGTTTCTATCTTTAATTATATGCGCGTGGGTTATTTAATAAAATGCAATCCTATGTTTGGGGCAGAGTGAGTGTTATAAAAACGCTTGTAAAGCACTAGCTGTGAAGGCTTAGCTACTTATCGTCCATAGAGGCTGTTTTACTTCTATGGAGATAACAATATAGGTTACAAAACTTGCTTAATATTGAAAAGAAGTGTCTTTGATTGTAGCCTCAATATTATTTGTTGAGTTTTAAAAATAATATGGGTTTATTAAAATCATTCGGCTACAATTTAAGAGTAAGTTCGGTAGATTGGAAGAGTTTAATACCTTAAAAAATGACGAGAAAAAACGTGCTTATATTCATACGCCGTTGAGGAGGCATTTAAAAAAGTTGTTGTTTTTATAAGTCATTACCATTGTGATGCTAAAACGCATGCATTTGTCAAAACAATCGCAGACGCTAACGATGTTATTCTTGCAAGCCCTGTTTATCACGGGTCTTATTCAGGGGGATTGAAGAATGCTCTTGATAATTTAGAGTATAATGCTTTTGGGATAAAGTTTTTGGTCATCTCTCTCATGACAATATAAGCAAAAATGCGCACTGCCATGTGTATATTTGGTACTAATTGTGCATATGCTTTATGGACAAGCTCTGCAATATCAAGTTGCTTCAGCTAAAGATGATTTTGCGTTTGAGAATGAAAACCGTACATGGAGACTGAACAGTGTAAATGTATGGGCTCGCTGCGCACATCTTGTTGATGAAATGTACAATAAGGGTGGAGGATATGATCAAAATTGATAGGAAATACCGTTATTTAGTCGTTGGTGGTGCAGGAATATTGGCTCTCTTGTGCCGGTTATTAGGGCTGAACAACGTGATTATCGCAGCGCGTTTTCGTTCTCATCAATCCAAAATTGAGTTATTTCAGACAAGGGCTAAATGTATATTTTGGAGATTATTATAAGCCATAGGCACAATTTTAAAAAGGGATACCACTATAGACGGGCTTGAAATATTGCATATTATGGGGGGCATTCGCCTGCACATGCATTTTCGTGTAGGTTGAGATTGAGCGGTTGGTTTTCTTACCGAAGCTGCTTGCGTATTGTTCATGTTTTTGGTTCTAATGCAGAGGATAAAATACTCTCTGGATGTGCGCATCACAATAAGATTGATCCCACATCTGTAAAATTAGGTCGGAAAAGGCGATCATATGGCCGGCGGTGGTCAATAAGAAAAGTGTTTATGATCATGTGATTTGTGAGAGCCGTATTGAGAAAGAGTTTGCGCAAAATCTCGATAATGACTCTGATGTAAGATTGTTTTTTAAACTGCCAAGAAATTTTAAAATAGCCACTCCCATTGGTTCTTATACGCCTGATTGGGCGGTTTTTTTAAAGCGGGATGGCGAACAAAAGCTTTACTTTGTGCTGAAAACAAAAGGAACGAATAGCGAGTTTGATTTGCGCCTTAAAGAAATGCTGAAGATTAAATGCAGCAAGGCGCGTTTTACCGCCCTTGAGACTGGTGTGGTATTTAACGAGGTACCGGGTGATGAGTTGGCGCGATTCTAAGCGGGGATGGTGGTAGAGAGAGTGGGGGGGGCTGTGGTAGGAGTGGGCGGCACGAATGACGCTGTCTTTAGTTGCGTACCGCCAAGCTAATTTTGTGCTTTGCGAAATTAGCCAAGGCTTTTGGACGTACCGCGTTTACCGCGTAATAAAATCTTATGAATATCATGCAGAAGGCGCGCAGAAGGGGGTGATTGCGTGACTAGCTTCCCAATGCCGTAATAATGCCGTAATTAAGTACAGCCACATAATGAGATAGCTCTTCAATATCATCAGTCGCACTGATACTTTTTTTTATTTTCAAACAATAATAGGTCAGATGGTAACGATTATGTCCTTTCTATCTGAGAAAAGAGTAGCACCGCTTGCGTATATGTACGAGTAAAAGTTAATCAACATTGGTCTGAGGTAAAAACCGCCAATTATTTCTAATACACCTAAGGATTTCATAGCTTGCTCTAACGGTTTATATAAAACCGCCCTTTTAAAAGATGGATTGGGCGGCAAATTTATTGGGATATAGGCTTTATGAATCTCTCGAACTAAGCTTTCTACTATGCAGGTCCTAAGGCGTGATTGCATATATGGTCGTATCTGTTGCTGCGTTGTGTAGGCAGAGATCCTAAACTAGGAAAGGAGGGCTGCTCTTTTAATTACAAAGGAAGAATACGGCGCGTAAGTGAAGCAAAATGTATTTTGAGGAGCAGAAGGGGTGAGGCATTTGATGTCCAGCGGGTGACGGATTAACTGGAGTATAAGTAGGCATTGCTAGGGTGGAGTTTTTAGTTAAGAATCGCGCTCCGTACGCTATAAGCTCTCTGCATCCTTCATATAGGCGTTGGATCATCGCCCAATGCAACGTAAAGGGGCTGTTTTGTCTTTAGCGTTTGTTTGGCTGCTTCTATAGTGCCGCTGGCTCTATCAGCCATTATGGTGATAATTTTCTCGTCCAAAGAATAAATCAATCGATTGCGTAATAGGGTATGTGTGCCTTTTTTGACCGTGTCTTTTTTTAAAAGCAGCTGTTACCTCGTGGCAGGGTTGGGGGTGTTTATATGATCAGCCTGCCAAAGAAATGGAAGCGTTATCGCGATAGCCACCAATAGTAGTCCAGCGATAAAGGTGGCAGCAAACTGCAATGATATAAAAGAACCAAGGACGCCGACCAAAAAGCTTCCGACCGGCGTTCCAGCATAGCCTATCACTCGAAAAGCAGAATTAGCTCGCCCGAGAAGTTGCTTTGGTGTGAGGCGCTGCCTGAAGGCGGTAACACCAATAAACCATAAGCTTGCTCCAACGCCAGCGATAAAGGTGACGCCCCATACGACGACAGCACTTTTTGAAAAGGCTGGAATCAGCAGCAAGACAACCGTTCCTAAACCGTCAGTGAGAACAGCTAGGCGCACCGGTGCATAGCGTATACGCGGTGCAAATAGGGCGCCTGCCATTGTTCCAAGCGCGTAGGCCGCAAACATCACGCCATATTGGCTGCTATGTAGGCCCAGATACCGACTGTCGGTAACGAAGAAGATGAATGAGGTTAGGAATGCTCCAAATACCACCGATAGAAAGAATGTGAGTAATGTAAGGGAGGTAAGATGCCGATTTGAAAAAATGAAACGAAAGCCGGCAATGATATAACGGAAAGTGATGTTTTCTTTATCAAGTGCTGGCGATGTCGGAACAGCACGGCGAGCGGTAAAAATCAATACGATAAAAAGCACGATTAAAAGGCCGAGAAATAGCAGGGTGCTATGCGCTAAAATGCTGCTTGTTATGACAGGGGCAAGAAAATAGGAGACCCCGAAATCTAAAAACAAGACAATAGAGTAGAAGGTCATCAATCGCTCTCCCTCCATGATAAGTGGTGGAATCGTCATTATATAAGCTTCGGCAGAAACGACGATGAATCCCGCAATGGTTGCATAGAAGAAAATTTGTTCGGCTGGAGTAATCTGTATCATAAGTAGTATGAACAGGACAATATGCAGTAGCATGAAGATGAAGAGAGCTGAGGTGGCAAGTTTTATTTTGTCGCAGCGATCAAGTAAAACGCCTGCAAGGATGCCGAAAATTGGCCACGCTAATGAGAAGAGACCTTGCGCCCAACTTACTCCGACTACGCCATATCCAGATTGTCTTGCTAATAGCGGGATGGCAGTGCGCAAAGCACCGCTGAGTAAGGCGAGCAGACTAACGGTTAGGCAAAAATAGCGTATGTTCTTGTTGGAAAAAAGCGTGAACATTCTGTTCTCCTTAAGATGCCACACAGGTTTCCACTGTTCCATCAAGTACGGCGGTTGTATTCAGCATGTTTGCGACATAGCCGTCCAAGATATTCCTATCTGCCTGAGGTAGAAGAAAATACATAAGGTTGGAATACCATTGCCAACCACGCTGAGTCAGCTGGAGATTGTTATCACTTTCTGCGATGAGACCTGCACCTATGAGCTGTTGTAGGTTATTGTATACGAAAGAGGGGAGTGCGGTCCAGTCAATTCTTTCTTTTTTGGCATAACCGTTATAAGGTAGCCTCATACACAAAGCCTTGGAGGCTTGTTGCTCTGCTGATACCCAATTGTAGTATACTTTGGATTTGCCTTTAAGTTGTATGTCGGTAATGTATCCGCTTCGACTGGGATTGGCTCGTGTGACGAGTGAGCCGAGAATCGACATTGCTGACGCCCCGAAGCCAACCACATAATCGTCATGATAACCATGCAAATATTTGTGATAGCGGAAATAATTAGCTGAACTCGTTTTAGCGAGCGTTAGAGGAGTGTTATTGGCAATTTTGATATAGGAATGCCCATTACACGGCGCATAGCCGCAGCTGCGCATAACGATGTCGCTAAATAAGCGAAGCATCTGTCGATGCTGTAGGCTGGATGGCTTTAGCCCTTTTTGTGCGTAAGACTTATGCAGTTGCGACGTGATAGCCAGATTGTTAATTGCATAGAGGTTGATGGTTTCAGGGTGAAGCTCGCTGGCTTGCTTCAAATCGTATAATAGTTCTTCGGCTTGCTGGCTGTGCATGCCATATAGTAGGTCTAAACCGACATGTCCAATTATCTCTTGTGACCAAGCTACGGTATTGTTGATTTGTTCACGTGTTGAGGTGAGGTTAAACAATGATCGGAAACGCTCAATGAAACTCTGTAAACCTACAACACACTGATTTATAATGATAATTCACTGTTTTGTATGTTGAATGAGAGTCTCGAATAACGTAAGATTCTCTCATTTCAAGTCTGTTTATATTGAATCAAACAAACCCATTTGCTTGCACGGCATAAGCGG
>NZ_JBHIPT010000082.1:0-3174 GCF_042196205.1 Bartonella sp. AP21QHHD
CGGTGAGGTACAAGCCAAGCAAGGCAGCACAATTACTTTAAATGATAATGTTATAGTAACATCTGAAAATAATGGGCTTCATGCAGATGGTGAACAATCTAAAATCACAATGACTGGAGGAACTGTAAAAGCAAAAGAAGCTGCATTTGTCTTAAAAGATGGCGGATATATTGATGTCACAGATATTTCTGCGAAAGCACAGTGCAATGGGATAAGCATTGATGACTCCAAAAACGATCAGACTTCAAGAATCAACCTGACCAATACAAACCTTTTTGTCGAAGATGGAACGGGTATTGTTGCCAACAATTCATCAAATGGTAAACTCAACCTCAAAGATTCAAAAATCAGTGCCGACAGGTTATTCGTGGGTATAACTCATGATACGCCAAAACCTGATCAAATCTTTACACTCACCGCAGAAAACTCTCTCTTACAGGGGGGAGTAAGAAATGACGAAAACAGCAGGACAACTTTCGATCTCAAAAACGATACAACATGGTTCGTAAACACTAGCACAAAAGAAAAAGATGATGCGGGCAAGTTACTTGATATTGCCCAAAGATCTCATTCTGATGTTTCTATACTTAATCTCGACAATAGTTCCATTGTTTTTCAACAGCCGACAGAAAACCATTATCATACATTGCATATAGGTTCTGGGAAACCAGACACGCAAGCAGTCTACAATGCTTCTGGTGACGCAAAGATTTCTTTTAATGTTGGATCTGTTGAGAGCTCTGATATAATCGATCAAAAAAATGATCGACTTCTGATCCAAGGGGATGTCTTAGGTACAACAACAGTTTATGTTATGAGTGATTTCAAAGATAGCAATAATATAACAGAAGCTTTTCACCCTTCTTCTAATACCAGTGGAGTTTCGCTCATTCAAGTTTCCGGGAAAGCAGATGAAAATTCCTTCAAATTAGCCAATGGTTATATCCAAGCAACTGGTTCACCTTATAAATATAGGCTTACCGCTTATGGACCAACATCCAGCTATGGTGCTGCAAATGAAACACTAAACCTGTTGGGAGAAAATGATAATTTCTGGGATTTCCGTTTGCAGAAATTTATTTTACCACAAGTAGCGAGCTATTTGGCCGTACCTAATGCTCTCTTCTACGCTGGTTTTATCGATATGGCTCAACAAAGTACTCTGTTAGCTGATCTGAGAACAACAGCTATAGGGATCGAAGATAACGTCAAAAAAAATGGATTCTTTCTCTCTTCCTATGGAAGTATCGCAACCCTATCGTCACAACAATATGGCTATAACACAAACATTCGCTATGCTGCTACACAAGCAGGTTTTACAGCTTCTGCACAAAAGAGCCAAAATACAATCCTATATTGGGGTCTTACCGGAACCTATGCTCAATTATCCCTCACCCCCCAAAATATAGAAGATGCAGACAAGAGTACGCTTAACAAATGGGCAGTCACAGCCTACAGCGGTATAGAGCATAATAGCGGTTTCTATATGGATACACTCTTCTCTTATGGGATCTGGAAAGGAAATATCTCTACAGCCATCGCTAACAGTACCACTAAAGTCGATGATATAAAAATGTTAATTGCCTCAACAACAATAGGTCAAAAATTCACAACGGGTATTAAAGCCCTCACGTTTGAACCCCAGGCACAACTTGTTTACCAGCGTCTAATCTTTAATGCCTTTTCTGATGCTGATAATCTTAAAGTTGATATCGGTGAACCTTATCAATGGTTAGTACGCATTGGTGGACGTTTGACAAAAACTACTACCTCCACAGAAAAGAACCGTGTCATTTCTCTGTATGGAAAAGTGAACTTTCTCAAAACTTTTGGTGATGATGGTAAAGTACAGATTGGCGACACCTTTCCCCTTGATCCTACAGGATCTTCTATTGAAGGTGGGCTTGGCATCAATGCAAAATTGTCTCGCAGTTTAGCCCTCCATGGTGATATAAACTATCGAAAAAAGCTGCAAAAAACTGGTATATCCGGAACAAACTTTTCAGGAGGGATACGCTATCAGTTTTAAGGAAAGGCTGTAAATAGCCTATTCATTCTATTCAATTTAATAAAAAAGGCAGTATACATACTGCCTTTTTTAATCTATGTAAGCTACTATTCTTATCCCCTGAAACTTTTTTCTTTTCTCCTCAATGATCTCCTTCCCTCCTATTTACACGAGTCACGCGGCATATTCATTATCGAATTTGTCTATAAAGCTAAGCAAAGTGTATTTTTAGACAATATAAAGAAGACTACATTGGAAAAGATAATGATAAAAGAAACTCTCTCTTCATACCTTTTCTATGTTTATCCTCCTGTTTCTTCAATCCATTAGCTTAACAGCACCCTGTAAGGATTCATTTATATGTCCATGTACCGTTTTTAGGCAAACCATTTTGACAATGCTTATCCCTCTCATTCCATACAGTATATTGATTTATAAAGATAATTCTTTGTTTTGCATATTGAATGAGAGTCCCTAATATCGTAGGATTCTCTCATTTCAAACTTGTTTTATGTTGAATCAATTAAAAATTTTCTTGCACGTTACAAGCAGGGCTGGCGTGTGGAGAAAAGTTATATAAGAAAAGCCTGAGAATTCCTCTCATGGACTGCCTCAAGTGCCAAGGGCTTGTCACAAACATTGGGAGCTAGCAAAATGTGTGACGGGCTTGCTCCTTCGTAAGCGTAAAGATGATGGGACTCTATGGCTTTAGCGTTATAGCATTCATGAACACCATCGCGAAATGGGCTGTGCTTCCTTAGAAAAATGGACTTTGGTACCCTTAGCCTCTTTAAAGAAAGCCTGTGAATAGCCCCCTCATCTCTTCTTCTTATAGCAGAAAAAATTTGCTGATCGTTTTGGTTAGTGCATCAAATAATACATCTCAACACTATAGAGCTTTTATAGCGATTATCTTTAATAGACAATTTTTAAATATCATACTTCATAGTGCATTTAGCATAAGCTTAACCAAGCTAGGTTTTATGAAATCCACTTTTCTCAACTTTTTATGATCATGAAAAAAAGTTTTTCTGAAGCAAAACTTCAAATCATAGAGAACATCATCGATATAATTCGTTTTGTTATTTACAATAAAAACATAATGATATAGAAACTGTCTGGGTACTTGCGCCATCAGGGGAATGAAGTAAGCATCAAAGCATACC
>NZ_JBHIPT010000083.1:0-8303 GCF_042196205.1 Bartonella sp. AP21QHHD
AAATACATTTTGTATTAGAGATAATTAATATCAATTATTTTTTAATTTTGACAAAAAACCAAAAATGTCTTACCAAATAAAGACAATTACTGAAATTAATAACAACTATCCATTTTCACTTCTTCTTATGAAATTCGCGGGGAAATGAATATTTGGGGGCTCTCATAAGGAGAATACTAGTGTATAAAACATCCCTTTTATCATGCACGGCTACAGCCGCTATCATCCTGTTCAATATCCAGTTCAGTGCACATGCTGAAACCCTCGTAGTTTCTGAGGGAAAACAACAAGAAGTATCCGATAAAACCTACGAAACTATTCACGCAAAAGACGGTGGCAAAATCATTGGAAAACATTTAACCATTGTTACGAATAAAGACACGGATATTTATGCTGTAACAGCTGACGGTCTTGGCAGTGCGATTACATTACTGCAAGACACAGCCATTAAAGGAACTGATTTTGACATTCGTCTTGGTCTTAATGCAAAAGATGGTGCTACAATCAAAATGACTGGAGGCATTATTACGGTTTCTGAAATTGGCGCTTTCTTCGAAAACAGTATGAATGATAAAAATAAGCTGGAAGGTGTAACAATATCAAGCGGTAAAGATGGCCACTTCATGGACAAGGGAATAAATGCCGACAACAAAAGCAAAGTTACTTTAGAAAACGTAACAGTTACGCAAGCAAACACCAGTATATTTGCAAATGATCATTCTGAAGTAACGATTTTAGGAGGAGAATTTGATGGAGAACTCAAAGGAATATCTGCTACGGAAGGCAGCGCTATTACTTTAACCTATAGTGAATTAGCCGATAATAAAAAAGGCAGTGTTCAAGTTACATCATCTCATGGTGACGGACTCTATGCAAATGGTGCACAATCCACAATCACAATGATAGGAGGATCAGTCACTGGAGAAAATACAGCATTACTTGCAGAAAATGGCGGACATATTGACGTCACAGATGTTACTTTAAAAAAGATGGCACCGGAATCGGTGCAATAGCTAATGATGTTGAAAGCACAATTGAACTACACGGAAATACGGTAATTAATGACGCTGTAATTGGGCTTTATGCAACAAACGGTAGCACAATCACAATGACTGGAGGAACCATTACGGCTTTTGAAACTGGTGCGTTCTTCAATGAGAGTAAAAGCGATAAAAACAAATTAGAAAATGTAACCATTACTTATGCAAATACCAGCATAAGTGATCAAGACAAGCTAGAAAGTGTGAAAACATCGGACAATGAATTAGACCCTGGATGGGAAAGTGAATTAGAAAATGAAAAAGAAGAGTTTTTATACACAGGAATAACGGCCTTTGCCGGAAGTCATCTCACTTTAGAAAATGTAACCATTACGCACGCAGACACCAGCATATCGGCAGAAGATGGTTCACAAGTAACGATATTAGGAGGAGCATTTGATGGAGAACACACAGGGCTATACGTAATGAACGGCAGCTTCATTACTTTAGCCAATAGTAAAGAAGGCAGCGTTCAAGTTACATCATCTGATGGTGATGGACTCTATGCAGACGGTTTATTCTCTACAATCATAATGATGGGAGGGACAGTGACTGCGGGAAATAGAGCATTATTTGTACAAAAAGGTGGATATATTAAGGTCACAGATGTTGCTCTAACAACGATGGACGGAAACGGATACGGGGCAGCTTCCACCGATCCTTACAGCTTTATTGAATTGGATGGAGAGACAACGATTACTAATGCTATAAATGGACTTGATGCGGAAAACAGTGGTGTCATCATAATGACGGGAGGAGCTGTAACTGCAAAAAGCGCAGCATTGTTTACCATGAACGGTGGATATATTAAGATCACAGATGTTGCTCTAACAACGATGGACGGAAACGGATACGGTGCAGCTTCCACCGATCCTGAAAGCTTAATTGAATTGGATGGGAAGACAACAATTAATAATGCTCTCATCGGACTTTATACAGAAAATAGTGGTACTATCACAATGGCGGATGGAACTGTAACTGGGAAAAGCGCGGCAGTACTTACAAAAAGCGGTGGACATATTAAGGTCACAGATATTGCTCTAACAACAATGGATGGCAACGGATACGGTGCAGCTACCAGCGATCCTAACAGCTTGATTGAATTGCATGGAAAGACAACAATTAATAATGCTTTCATCGGACTTTATACAGAAAATAGTGGTACTATCACAATGGCGGATGGAACTGTAACCGCAACAAACATGGCACTGTTTGCAGCAAACGGTGGACATATTAAGGTCACAGATGTTGCTCTAACAACAATGGATGGCAACGGATACGGTGCAGCTACCACTGATCCTGACAGCTTGATTGAATTATATGGAAAGACAATAATTGATAATGCTTTCATCGGGCTTAATACAGAAAATAGTGGTACTATCACAATGGCGGGTGGAACTGTAACCGCAACAAACATGGCATTGCTTGCAAAAAGCGGAGGACATATTAAGCTCACAGATGTTGCTCTAACAACGATGTATGGCAACGGATACGGAGCAGCTACCTCCGATCCTGAAAGCTTGATTGAATTGCATGGAAAGACAACGATTAATAATGCTTTCATCGGACTTTATACAGAAAATAGTGGTACTATCACAATGGCAGATGGAACTGTAACCGCAACAAACATGGCATTGCTTGCAAAAAGCGGGGGACATATTAAGCTCACAGATGTTGCTCTAACAACGATGTATGGTAACGGATACGGAGCAGCTACCTCCGATCCTGAAAGCTTGATTGAATTGCATGGAAAGACAACGATTAATAATGCTTTCATCGGGCTCAATGCAGAAAACAGTGGTGCAATCACAATGACGGGAGGAACTGTAACCGCTGCAAACATGGCATTGCTTGCAAAAAGCGGTGGGCATATTAAAGTCACAGATGTTGCTCTAACAACAATAAATGGTAACTATGGCGCAGCTACCACCGATCCTGATAGCTTGATCGAATTGCATGGAAAGACAACAATTAATAATGCTTTCATCGGGCTTAATGCAGAAAATAGTGGTGCAATCACAATGACGGGAGGAACTGTAACCGCTGCAAACATGGCAGTGTTTGCAAAAAACGGTGGGCATATTAAGGTCACAGATGTTGCTCTAACAACGATGTATGGTAACGGATACGGTGCAGCTACCACCGATCCTAATAGCTTGATTGAATTGTATGGGAAGACAACTATTGATAATGCTGTAACCGGACTTGATGCAGAAAATAGTGGCACAATCATAATGACTGGGGGAACAGTAACTGCGACAACCATGGCATTGTTCGCAATGAATGGTGGACATATTAAGGTCACAGACGTTGCTCTAACAACAATGGATGGCAACGGATACGGTGCAGCTGCCAGTAATCCTTACAGCTTAATTGAATTGCATGGAAATACAGCGATTAGCAATACTTTCATCGGACTTTATGCAGAAAACGGTGGCACAATTAAAATGAATGGAGGGACCGTAGCAGCAAAAGGATCAGCATTTGTTGTAAAAAATAGCGGATATATTGATGTAACAAATGTTTCTGCAACAGCAGAAAACAGTGGCATAATATTTGATAAATCCGAGGACGATAACGCCTTAGAAATCAACTTGACAAATACAAAGATTCGCACTGAAAATAGTATTGGAATTAACGCAGACCAATCAATCGGTATAGCCAATCTCAAAAATTCAGAAATCAGTGCCGATATTTTATTAGCAGCAAAAGCTTCAACTAAAGAAAGTAATTTTGCTTTTACATTAAATGCTAATCACTCGGTATTAAAGGGAAGAGCAAAAATTGCAGAAAACAGAACCGTACGCTTTGATTTGACAAACAAGACAACATGGATATTGAAAACCAGTACAAAAGAAACCGATGATGACGGAAAACTGCTTGCTATTGCTCAAAGGTCACGTTCTGATATTTCTGTGCTCAATCTTAATGATAGTTCTATTGTTTTTAATAGACCGGTAGAAGATCATTATCATACATTGCATGTAGGATCTGGAATACCAACCATTCTAGCAGTCTATAATGCCTTTGGTGAGGCAGAAATTCATTTCAACGCTATATGGAGTGATGGTGTTGCAATAGATGCACAAAAAACCGATAGGCTTCTCATTCACGGTGATGTAGCAGGCACCACAACAGTTTATGTCAAAAGTGTTTCAGGGGATAAAGAGAGCGTAGAGAATGCTTCTACTCCTTCAAATATAGGTGGACTTTCACTTATTCAAGTTTCTGGAGAAGCAAAAGAAGACTCCTTTAAATTGAAAAATGGCTATACCACCATAGGAGGAACTCCTTATAAATATACGCTAACTGCCTATGGACCAGTCTCAAGCTATGGCAAAGCCAATGCTAACCAAAACTTATTCGATGAAAAGGATAAAGATTTCTGGGATTTCCGTTTGCAGCCTGAATTTTTTGACACCGATTCAAAAGTAAGAGCAGTTGTACCACAAATGGCAAGCTATTTGGTTATGCCAAATGCCCTCTTTTATACTGGATTGGCCGATATGGCCAAGCAAAATGCACTTTTAGCCAATATGAGAACAACAGTCTTGGGAGAGCAGAAAAATCTAAAAAACAGTTTTTTCCTCTCTACCTATGGGGGTACAGGAACCTTATCCTCGAAACGCGGTCCCCTTAAATATGGTTATGGTGCTGATATTCGCTACGCCGCTATACAAGGTGGGGTTGCATTGACTACGTTAGAAGGGCACAGCACTACTACACATCTTGGTCTTTTAGGCACCTATGGGCGGCTGTCTTTCACTCCAAAAGAGATGCAGGATGCAAGTAAAAGCACTTTAGATAAATGGTCTCTCACTGCCTATAGTAGCGTACAGCATGACAGTGGTTTCTATATGGATACACTTTTATCCTATGGAATAATAAAGAGCGATATCACCAATGCTATCATTGGTAAAACCGCGAAATTGAACAATGTAAAAATGTTGAGTATTTCCACCACCGTTGGCAAACAATTTTCTACCGGAATGGAAGGTTTAACATTTGAGCCCCAAATACAACTTGCTTATCAACATTTGATGTTTGATACCATTGAAGATGCTGATAATTTTACCGTTGATATGAAAAATCCTTCTCAATGGTTGATCCGTGTTGGTGGACGTTTGACAAAAACCATTATGACCACTGAAAATGGTCCTGCCATTTCCTTCTATGGAAAAGCAAACTTGATCAAAACCTTTGGTGATGATGGTACCATCCAGATTGGCAGAGATTTTGACCTTGATCCCATGGGAACAGCAATTGAAGGCGGCGTTGGCATCAATGCACAACTGTCTCACAATTTCTCTCTTTACGGTGATGTAAGCTATCGACAAAAGCTTCAGAAAACTGGTATAAGTGGTGCAAGCTTTTCAGGTGGCATACGCTATCAGTTTTAAATCAAGGCTGTAAAAATAGCCTATTCATTCTATTCAATTTAATAAAAAGGGCAGCACAATATGCTGCCCTTTTTGTACATTAAAGTCATCCTTTTTCCTTTTAAAGCACCCTCCCCTCTTTATACTTAGTTCTTTACGAAAATCTCCAAGACAAGACACAACAAACGCAACAGAGCACTTCCATCCCCAGTGGATGAAGAGTACTTCCTACTTTGAAAAAAAGAGAAGTCTATTAGAAATAAATTAATACCACTGTATTGAAAGATGAAAAACCACTTTAAGCCCAAGTAAGTTAGCTTTTTTACTAGCTTCTTCTACATCCTTTTTTTCCCTCATAACCCCAATTTGCGTCATATAATAATCCCTACCATCACGTAAAAACCACTATATCAGTATCTCACAATATTTCTCTGAATAATAATATTCAAAATTATAATTCTTTAAATAAAATCAATTATAAATACATTTTGTATTAGAGATAATTAATATCAATTATTTTTTAATTTTGACAAAAAACCAAAAATGTCTTACCAAATAAAAACAATTACTGAAAGTAATAACAACTATCCATTTTCACTTCTTCTTATGAAGTTCGCGGGGAAATGAATATTTTGGGGCTCTCATAAGGAGAATACTAGTGTATAAAACATCCCTTTTATCATGTACGGCTGCAGCCGCTATTATCCTGTTCAACATCCAGTTCAGTGCACATGCTGAAACCCTCGTAGTTTCTGAGGGAAAACAACAAGAAGTATCCGATAAAACCTACGAAACTATTCACGCAAAAGACGGTGGCAAAATCATTGGAAAACATTTAACCATTGTTACGAATAAAGATATAAACCAAGGCACAAACCAAACCGTCTATGCTGTAACAGCAGAAGGTGCTGACAGTGCGATTGAGTTACTGGATGGCACAACCATTAAAGGCACTAGTTCTGGTATTTTCTTAGGCCTTGAAGCCAAAGACGGTGCTACACTTCAAATGACTAAGGGAACAATTACATATTCTGGAATGGAGGCCTCCTCATCTGGCATTTTATCTAGCACTGGTGCTTCCTTTTCTGACAGTAAGAGTAAAAAAAACAAGCTGGAAGACGTAGTAATATCGAGTGAAAACGATAACAGTTCACTATCCTTAGGAATAAGTGCTAAAAACAGCACAGTAACCTTGAACAATGTAACCGTAACTCAAGCACTAAAAGGCATATTTGCAGATGATCACTCGACAATAACAATCTCTGGAGGATCACTCGATGGGGAAACTGATGGGGTATATGCTGGAAACGGCAGCATCATTACTTTAAACAACAATGTTACAGTCGCATCATCTAAGGGTAATGCACTCCATGCAGATGGTATAGAATCCAAGATCACAATGAAAGGAGGGACTGTCATAGGAGGAAATTTGAATGGACATGAAGACGCATTATTTACAGAAAATGGTGGACGTATTGAAATTACGGATGTTACTCTAACAACCGATAACTTCGGAAACGGTGCAAATGCCCATGGCTTTGGAAGCATAATTGAATTAAAAGGCAAAACAAGCATTGAAAAAGTTAGAGACGGACTGAGAGCAGAAAAAGGTGGTAAAATCACCAGCGAAGATTTAACAATAACTGCTTATGAAAACCAAGAATACGGCACTTCTGGTATAATAGCCATTGATCCCAATAGTGAAATTCAATTAAAGGGGCATACAACCTTTGAAAAAGTTTCGTACGGTCTTGGAGCCTTTAATGGTGGTAAAATTACCAGCGGAGATTTAACAATAGTCGGTGGTAAAGCAATTAATGACAACCCCAATGAAGCACGATCTGGTGTATGGACATCGGGCTCTGGGAGTGAAATTCAGTTAACTGGCAAAACAACCATTCAAAATTTTGATGAAGGTCTTTATGCAGATGATGGGAGTAAAATCATTACCGGAGATTTAACAATAATCGGTGGTGAGTCCGAAGCAGAAACCGTTGGTGTAAGCACTTGGGAGGCTGATAGTATAGTTGAATTAAATGGCAAAACAACTATTCAAAATGTTGGTATTGGTCTCGCTACTGGTGAAGATGGCACAATTAAGATGGTTAATGGCGCTATTGATACTAATTCTAAAGGCCTAGATACCCAATCCGATACTCCTCAGAAGGGGAAGAAAAATACAATAGAAGCAAAAATGGCTGCACTGGTTGTAATAAATGGCGGACATATTGATCTGACAGATGTTTCTGCCACAGCAGAAGTTGCCAGTTTACAATTCGCAACTTTCTTTGATAATAATCCGAATAGCTCGCATGATCCGCAAAAATATCATAGTAATGAGATCAATCTGACTAATGCAGAGCTTCATGCTGAAAATGGTACAGGAATTTTCGTTAGAACTGTTGTTGAAAAAAGCATCGAAGATGCTGCTGCTCCATCAATCGGCACAGTCAATCTTAAAAAATCAGAAGTCCATGCTGACGTATTATTAGGAGATGGTATTTTTTGGGACAAAACATCATGGAAAGATAAAGATTTGTGGGATGGTAAAGAGGTTAAAACGATCTCCAACGGCACCTTCACATTAAGCGCAGATCAGTCTATTTTAGAGGGCAGAGCAAATATTGCTAAAGACAGAAATGTGCACTTTGATCTGAAAAACGATACAAAATGGACGTTGAAAATCAGCAAAAATGAAAAAGATGATGATGGCAATCTCCTTGATATCGCTCAAAGATCTCGTTCTGATGTTTCTGTGCTTAATCTCGATAACAGCTCCATTATCTTTAATGGACCAACAGACGATCACTACCAAACATTGCATATAGGTTCTGGTAAACCAGACACGCAAGAAGTCTACAATGCAACGGATGATGCGAAGATT